>CAIQPA010000087.1 GCA_903873545.1 uncultured delta proteobacterium | reverse complement strand
GACCAGGGCGGCCGACAGTAGGCCCGCCAGCCGGTCGGCATTGGAATCCAGTGCTGCGTAGATCTTCTCGTCAGCGTGGCGCAGCGTCGCCAGGCCGGCGGCCACCGCCACCGGGTTCCCGCTGAGCGTTCCCGCCTGGTAGATATCGCCCGCGGGTGCGATGCGGGCCATGATATCGGCCCGTCCGCCGTAGGCCGCAGCCGGGAGGCCGCCACCGACGATTTTGCCGAGCGTTGTGAGGTCTGGGCTAACGCCGTAGTGGGCCTGCGCGCCGCCAAGTGCGACGCGGAAGCCGGTCATGACCTCGTCGAAGATGAGGATGGTGCCATGCTGCGTGCAGAGGGCGCGGAGCCCTTCGAGGAAGCCCGGCTCCGGGAGGATGCAACCCATGTTGCCGGCCACTGGCTCGACGATGACGGCGGCGAGCTCACCGCCAAAGCGGTCGAAGAGCGCTCGCGTTGCATCGAGGTCGTTGAAGGGCGCCGTGAGCGTCTGCAGCGCGACCTCCGGGAGCACGCCCGGCGTGGCGGGGATGCCGAGGGTGGCGACGCCTGAGCCGGCATCCACGAGAAGGCTGTCGCCGTGGCCGTGGTAGTTGCCCGAGAACTTGAGCAGTTTGGGGCGACCCGTGAAGCCGCGGGCGAGGCGGATGGCAGAGAGGGTGGCCTCGGTGCCCGAGCTCACCATGCGAACCATCTCCATGGAGGGGACGAGCTCGCGGATGAGGCGGGCCATGTCGCTTTCGCGCGCCGTCGGGCAACCGAAGGAGGTGCCGTCTGCGGCGGTCCGCTGGATGGCCTCGAGGACCTCTGGCCGCGCGTGGCCGAGGATCATGGGGCCCCAGGAGCCGATGAAGTCGAGGTAGCGGTTGCCATCCTCGTCTTCGATGTAGGGACCGTAGGCGCGGCGCACGAAGACGGGCGTGCCGCCCACGCCACGGAAGGCGCGGACAGGGCTGTTCACGCCACCTGGGATGAGCCCTTTGGCCTCCTCGAAGAGTGCTTCGGAGCGGGCTCTGTTCACGCCTCGCCCTCGTCGGAATCCGGCGTATTCTCGGCCGTGCTGTCTGGCGTGATGGCCGGCAGGTCTGCGCCCGTCTGCGTCTCGTCATCCGGCGCGTCGGTCTCCTCCGACTCGCGCTCGGCGAAGACGGCGAGGCTGACCAGCTTCTCCTTCTTGTCGAGCGAGATGAGCTTGACGCCCTTGGCGGCGCGGCCCGAGACATTGATGTCGGAGATGGGCGAGCGGATCATCTGTCCGCCATCGGTGATGAGGATGAGCTGCTCGTCGGAGGCGACGAGGCGGCAGCCGATGAGCTTGCCGTTGCGCGTGCCGGTATCGATGGTCCGGATGCCCTTTCCGCCGCGTCCCTGGGTGCGGTAGATGCTGAGCGGCGACCGCTTGCCGAAGCCGCTCTCGGTGACCGAGAGGATGGTGGGGAGCGAGGTGGTCTTGCTGTACTCGTCGCCCGACTCTTCGCCGGCCGCGAGCTCTTCGCCAGCCTCTTCGAGGACGGTCTCCTCTTCGACGATTGCGGTCTCTTCTGCCGCGTCGTCGTCTGCGCCGCTCTCCTCGATGATGCCGCCTGTGGCGAGCACGTCGGCGCGGGGGATGACGAGCATGGAGACCAGCTCGTCGTCTTCGCGGAACTTCATGCCGATGACGCCGCTGGTGTTGCGGCCCGTGCCACGGACGCGCGCCTCGCTGAAGCGGACCGACTGGCCCGACGAGGAGGCGAGGAAGATGTGGTCACCAGGCTCGCAGAGGCGCGCCGTGATGAGCTGGTCATCTTCGCGGATGGCGACGCCGATGAGGCCACCGGAGTGGATGTTCTGGTAGGCGCTGAGCCGCGTCTTCTTGATCTGACCGCCGAGGGTGCCGGTCATGATGAACTTGCCGTGGTCGAAGTCACGGAAGGGGACGACTGCGGCCACCTTCTCGCCAGGCTTGAGCGGTACCATGTTGACGATGGGCTTGCCGCGCGTGGTGCGGCCGCCGGCCGGAATCTCCCAGACCTTGAGCGGATAGCACCAGCCGGAGGTGCCGAAGACGAGCAGCGAGGAGTGGGTCGTGGTGACCCAGACATCCTCGATGAAGTCCTCTTGCTTGGTCTCCATGCCCTTGAGCCCCTTTCCGCCCCGCTTCTGCGTGCGGTACTCGGCGATGTTGGTGCGCTTGATGTAGCCGGTGTGGGTGAGGGTGAGCACCTCGTCTTCGTTGGCGATGAAGTCCTCGATGGAGAACTCGCCCGAGAAGGGGATGATCTTGGTGCGGCGCCCCTCCTGGTTGTTGTCGAGGATGGCGACGAGCTCGCCGCGGATGACGGAGAGCAGCTCCTTTTCGCCGCCAAGGATGAGCTTGAGGCGGGTGACGATCTGGTCGAGGTTGTTGATCTCCTCTTCGAGCTTGTGGATCTCGAGGCCGGTGAGGCGCTGGAGACGGAGCTCAAGGATGGCGTCGGCCTGCAGCTTGTCGCAGTCGAGCAGCGCCATGAGGTTCTGGCCGGCGCTCTCGGGGTCGGCGCTCGCGCGGATGGTCTTGATGACCTCGTCGAGCATCTCGACGGCCTTGCGGAGGCCGCGGAGGATGTGGAGGCGGCGCTCCGCCTGGGCGAGCTCGAACAGGGAGCGGCGGGTGACGACATCGCGACGGAAGTCGATGAAGTGTACGAGGATGTCCTTGAGCGGCAGCACGCGCGGCTGGCCCGCGACGATGGCCAGGTTGTTGATGCTGAAGGTGGTCTCGAGCGCCGTCTTCTTGAAGAGCTGGTTGAGGATGACCTGTGCGTTGGCGTCGCGCCGAAGCTCGACGACCATGCGCATACCGGTGCGGTCAGACTCGTCGCGCAGGTCGGTGATGCCCTCGACAACCTTCTCACGGACGAGCTCGGCGAAGCGCTCAAGGAGCCGCGCCTTGTTCACCTGGAAGGGGAGCTCGGTGACGATGATGGAGTCTTTGCCGGTGCGCTCGTCGGTCTCGATGTCGGCCTTGGCGCGGATGCGGATGGAGCCCTTGCCGGTCTCGTAGGCCTGCCGGATGCCGTCGGTGCCGTAGATGTAGCCGGCGGTCGGGAAGTCGGGGCCGGTGACAAACTGCATGAGGCCGTCGAGGCCGATCTCGGGGTCGTCGATGACCGCGATGGTGGCGCGAAGCACCTCGGCGAGGTTGTGCGGCGGGATGCGGGTGGCCATGCCGACCGCGATGCCCTCCGAGCCGTTGACGATGAGATTGGGGAAGCGGGCAGGAAGGACCGTGGGCTCCTGCTCGGCGCCGTCGTAGTTGTCGCGGAAGTCGACGGTGTCCTTCTCGATGTCGTTCATGAGCTCGCCGCAGATGCGAGCCATACGGACTTCGGTGTAACGCATGGCGGCCGGCGGGTCGCCGTCGACGGAGCCGAAGTTGCCCTGACCATCGATCAGCGGCACCCGCATCGAAAAGTCCTGGGCCATACGGACGAGGGCGTCATAGACCGCCTGGTCGCCGTGCGGGTGATACTTACCGATGACGTCGCCGACGATACGTGCCGACTTCTTGTAGGCGCGGTTCCAGGTGTTGGACTGCTCGTGCATCGAGAAGAGGATGCGACGGTGAACGGGTTTGAGGCCGTCACGGACATCGGGGAGCGCGCGGCCGATGATGACCGACATCGCGTAGTTCAGGGAGGAGGTGCGCATCTCGTCTTCGATGCGAACTGGGAGCAGTGTGCCGATGTCGGTGTTAGGGGGCTGTGGGCCACTGCCCTGGTTCTCGCCGGCCATGTCGGTTCCGTATGAAGGGGGTTGTCGCGGCTTGAAGAGCTGCGGCGACGGCGCAGCATAGGTCGCCAGATCGGAACTTTCAACGCGCGCGTGCTACGCATACGCGTGCGAGCGACCACGGGTCGATTTTTGACCTGGGGGGTGGTGCAACCTAGCCAGCAGGTAGGGATCTTTTGGAGGTTGCGATGAATTTGGACAAGGGGCGCGCTGCGTTCGGTTTGGCAGGTAGGTGGTGCGCGGTCGGAGCGGTAGCTGGAGGGCTCTTCCTTGCGACGGCTGCGCCGGCCGTGGCGCTGGAGCCGCCGCAGGTAGCAGCCATGACAGCGCAGAGTGTGCGGCCCGCCGGCGTAGGTGGCGCCTTTGTGGCTGGAGCCGCCGGCAACGGGTCGCTTCGGAGCAACGCGGGCGGGCTCGCCGCGGTCCACCTCTACGCACTCGAGGCGACCTATGGTCGGGCTACCGAAGCGGGGCCGTCTGCCTGGGGTGTCTCCATCGTCGATTCCAAGACCAACCCAGCCTTCGCCGGCGGCATCAGCTACTCGCGCGGCTCGGTAGGCGACGACACCACCGAAAAGCAGGACGACTACGCGTCACAGCAGATCCGCCTAGGCCTGGGCCTGCCGCTGGTCGAAGGGGCGCTCACGCTCGGTGCGACGGGGAGCTACACCACGCTCACCACCCCGAAGGTATCGGATGACCAGCCTGGTTCCGACCTCTCGTCGATCAGCGTCGATGCTGGCCTGCACGGCGTACTAGGCAAGGTGGTGCTGATTGGTCTGACGGGTCGCAATCTCGTGGAGAGCGAGGCGCTGGGCCTCAAGCGTGAGGTCGCGGCGGGTCTGGGGCTCATGTTCGGTCCGCTGCTCGTGAGCGGCGCCTGGGAGGGGCGGCCGGAGCAGGGCGCCGACGGCGCGATGGCGAGCGGCTACGCAGCGGGCCTGGAGTTCGCCGTCGAGACCGTGCCGCTTCGGGTGGGCTTCCGGCAGGAGCCAGTGGGAGGCGGCCAGATGGTGACTGGCGGCATCGGGTGGCGGAGCAGAGAGTCGGGGCTCGACCTCGCCTTCGAACAGCCGCTCGAGAAGGGCGCTGTCTCGAACATCTTGGTTTCGATGTCGATCTACCTCTGAGCGTCCCTCAGGGCTTGGGAATCGGCTTGAGATAGGCCTTGCCGTCCTTGACGACCACGTCGAAGCCGACCTCCTTGCCGGGGTGCTTCTCGCGCAGCGCATCGGCCTGCCTTGCCATGCTCTGGCGGAGCGAGTCGAAGCTGACGAGGCCGGCGCTGTCGCCAACCGAACGCTTGGCAGCAACCCACTTCTCGTAGACCTGTCGGTCGCGGATCTCCTCGGGCGACTGGCGGATCGGGGCGCCGACGGCGGGGCGGTCGGTGCCGCCGAGCCGTGCGCGGAGCGCCTTGAGGGCCTCGGCCTTGCGAGCGACCTCCTCAGCCGACATGCCGCGGAGCGCTTCGGGTGGCGCAGCCTTGGGCAGCCTTGCAGCCTCTTCGCCGAAGGCCTCGCGCATGAAGTCGAGCGCTGCCTGTCCCTCGACCGTAACGGCGGGGGCGGGGGCGCTGTAGGTGGGGGCGTCGCCCCGGTTGTTGGCGTCGTCTGGTGCCATTGCTCCTCGCGCGGTTCGGGCCGGCGCACCGGCGGTCTGTCTGCTGTCGGCCAGGAGCTCCGCCCGGCGCTTGGTCTCGGCCTCGATTGCGGCATCATCGCCCAGGGTTTCTCGGATGACGCGGAGCTCGGCGAGGTCGTGTGCTGAGAGTTCGCCGTGTTCCGTCCGCACCTGCTCCCGCCGCTGCACCCGCTGCACGTGGCGCTTGTAGGTGCCCTCTTCGATCTCGCGCTGGGTGCGCGCCCAGTAGGCCTTGTAGGAGCTGAACTTCTGCACGAGCGACTGGTACTTGAACTTGGAGGCTGCGCTCCGGATGCGCTCCTGGCCTAGTCTGTGGAAACCGATGACCACATCCTTCTGCAGGGTGTAGGGAGCCATCTTCTCGACGCCGAGGAAGAACTGCTCATAGATCACGCGGAGCCGGTCGAGCTTCTTGGAGAGGAGCTCGAGTTCGGCCTCGAGGGCCTCGGGCGTGAGGTCTGATTCGAGTTTGCTGGCCATCATCCATCCGTAGGTAGTGAGGTGATGTGTAGCGTGGAGGCGGGCGCTGACGCAAACATCGAGTTGCGACCGGCCTTGTCAGGGGCGCGCGGAGGCGGTTAGGGGGCGCGACACGTTCGTGGAGGGCCGATGCCGACCGCCAATCATGTCTTCTACATTCCGCTGATGCTCGCGGTCGGGTTCGCCGCGGGTGCGGCGTGGGGGCGCAGCGCGCTCCGGGCGGAGCTGGCGCTCGCGGAGCGTCGCAAGCGGCGTGAGGCGGCGATTGCGCGTGGCGAGTCGCCCGAGAGCGAAGCGCGTTAGGGCTCGAAATCCTCGAGGTCCTCGAACTCCTCAAACTCTGCCGGTCCTTCGTCGTCGAAGTCGACCAGTGTGGTCTCTTCGGTGAGGATGAGTTCGGCAGGGATCTCGATCTCGGGGACCGTGAAGTGGGCCTTGTCGGGAGCAGGCGTGGTCTCCCAGAGCGCGCCCATGGCGTCGACGATGCCGCGGAGGCCCGCGCGCGTGGCGGAGGAGAAGGCGAAGAAGCTATGGCCGAGGGCCTCGAAGTGGGCGCGAATCTCGGGCTCTCGTGCCGCGACGTGGGGCAGGTCCATCTTGCCGAGCGCGACAATCTGTGGCCGTACCGCGAGCGAGGGCGAGAACTTGGCGATCTCATTCATGAGGGTTTCGAAGTCGGCGATGGGGTCGCGACCGGTCTCGTCGAGAAGATCGGGATCGAGGACCTCGATGACATGGCAGAGGGCTCTGCAGCGCTCGACATGGCGGAGGAACTGGATGCCGAGACCGCGTCCATCGGCGGCCCCTTCGATGATGCCGGGGATGTCGGCAACGACGAAGGAGGCCTCCTCGTGGAACCGGACGAGGCCGAGGTTCGGTACGAGGGTGGTGAAATGGTAGTCGGCGATCTTGGGTCGCGCGTTGGAGATGACCGAGATGAGCGTGGACTTGCCGACGCTGGGGAAGCCGATGATGCCGATGTCGGCAAGGAGCTTGATCTCGAGCTGGATGAGGCGGGTGATACCGGGCTCACCAGGCTGACAGAAGTGGGGTGCCTGGTTGACGCTGTTCTTGAAGAAGCTGTTGCCCTTTCCGCCGCGTCCGCCCTTGGCGACAACATAGCGTGCGCCGATGGTGGCGAGGTCTGTGATGAGCTCTTCGGTCTCGGCGTCGCGGATAATGGTTCCGACCGGGAGACGGATGACGAGGTCATCGCCGTTGGAGCCGTCCTGGTTTTTGGGCCGGCCCGGGTCGCCATGCTGTGCGGCCATGTGGCGCTTGAACCTGAAGTCGAGGAGCGAGCCGATGTTGGCATCGGCGACGAGGATGACGCTACCGCCATCACCGCCGTTGCCGCCTGCGGGGCCACCTTTGGGGACATAGGTTTCGCGGCGGAAGGCGACGGCGCCCTTACCGCCATTACCGGCGGAGGTACGAATGGTGACGCAGTCGACGAAGCGCATCTTGGAGAGAGCCAGAAGAGGGGGACAAAACGAACGAAGGGCGACTGGTAACGACCAGCCGCCCTGCGACAGCGGAGGGCTTGTTAGGCCTCGGCGGGAAGGATGCTGACAGAGCGCCTGCCGCCGGCGCCGACGGAGAAGAAGACCACGCCGTCGATGAGGGCGAAGAGGGTGAAGTCACGCCCCATGCCCATGTTGTTTCCGGGGTGGAACTTGGTGCCAACCTGGCGAACGATGATGTTGCCAGCGCGGACAACCTGACCGCCAAACCGCTTTACGCCGCGGCGTTGACCGCTGGAATCGCGGCCGTTGCGCGATGAACCTTGACCTTTTTTATGTGCCATGACGAGCTCCGGAGCGGCAGATCAACCAGTGATGCTGGTGATACGAATGCGGGTGAAATACTGACGGTGACCACGCCGACGCTGGCTGTTTTTGCGGCGACGAATCTTGAAGATGATGACCTTCTTGGCGCGGGCCTGGGCGATCACGGTCGCCGAGACGGTGGCGCCAGCGACGTGCGGGCGGCCGACCTTGATGGAGCCGCCATCACCGACTGCGAGCACCTCGGAGAAGACCACGATCTCGCCGAGGGCGCGGGGGTTCTGGTTGTCGTCTAGCAGCCGCTCAATGTTGAGGGAATCTCCCTCTCTGACGCGATACTGCTTGCCACCGGTACGAATGATTGCGTGCATCTGTTCCTCGAGTGCAGTGCGGGGGAAGTGAATTCGCTTGACCCGCAAGCCACAAATCTCACGCTTGCCGGGATGGCGAGCGGGAGGCGGGCTCTAGCGGAAGCAGGGGCGAGCGTCAAGGTGTTGGCGGGCCTCGGCGGATCCTGCCGGAGGTGGCGCCGACACAGAAAGTTGCCGATTCCGTTGACGGGGCGGCCCGAAGGTGCTTGCTCGCGCGGCACAATGCGGAGCAGCGGACCACCTCCGTTCTCCCCGGACTTAGCCCTGAGGATCTCCATGTCGAAGCCCCCCGTTCGTGTTGCCGTCACCGGCGCTGCTGGTCAGATCGCCTATAGCCTGCTCTTTCGCATCGCCTCCGGCGACCTGCTCGGCAAGGACCAGCCGGTCATCCTCCACCTCATCGACCTGCCGCCCTTCTTGGATGCGGCGCGCGGCGTCGTCATGGAGATCGAGGACTGCGCCTTCCCCACCTACGCGGGCAGCGTGGTCACGGCCGATGCTGCCGAAGGCTTCGGCGATGTGAATGTGGCGCTGCTCGTGGGTGCCAAGCCGCGCGGCCCGGGCATGGAGCGGGCCGACCTCCTCAAGGACAACGGCAAGATCTTCATCGAGCAGGGCGACTCCATCGACCAGAATGCGCACCCCGACGTGAAGGTGCTTGTGGTCGGCAACCCCTGCAACACCAACTGCCTCATCGCGGCGTCGCGGGCCAAGCGGACCAACCCCCGCAACTACACCGCCATGACGCGGCTCGACCAGAACCGGGCCGTCGGCCAGCTGGCCAACCGTGCCGGCGCGATGCCCGGCGATGTGCGGAACATCGCGATCTGGGGCAACCACTCCCCGACCATGTTCCCCAACTACTACGAGGCCACCATCGGCGGAAAGGCGGTGACCGAGATCATCACCGATGAGGCCTGGCTCAAGAGTGACTTCATCAGCCGCGTGCAGAAGCGTGGCGCCGAGGTTATCAATGCGCGGGGCAAGTCGTCGGCGGCCTCTGCTGCCAACGCGGCCATCGACCACATCTACTCGTGGGCCACGGGCTCGGTGCCGGGCGACTACACCTCGATGGCGGTCGTCTCGGATGGCTCCTACGGCATCCCCGAGGGCCTCGTCTTCTCCTACCCCGTGAAGATCACCGCGCCCTGGCAGTACGAGATCGTGCAGGGCCAGCAGCTCAACGAGCATGCACAGGCGGCCATCAAGGTGACGACCGACGAGCTCCTCGGCGAGCGCGATGCCGTCAAAGAGATGATCGCCGGCTAGAGCGCTGCGACGGCGCGGGCGAGCTCATACTCGTCGCCGCCGATCGCACCAACGGTGGGCCCGAGGTGGCGGTTCCAGAGATGGAGCGCTGCCTGCAGGGCCCACGGCTGTTTTTGGCCGTCGGGATCGTGTTCGCCGAGTCGTGCAAGCTCCGCCGCATACCAGAGGGCTGCGAGCGGGACGGAGAGCCGCTTGATGGCGAGCGTGGCCCGGTCGTGGGGCAGGGCGCGGGTGGCATCGAGGCGGGCTGCAAGCTCGGCGATGGCGGCCGGTGCGGCCTCGGCGAGCGGTCGGGCGGCTTCGCTCGAAAGGGCTTCGAAGCGGGCGCTCACATGGGCGAAGAAGGCGTCGTCGATGCGGCCGCGGTGGAGGTCGCGGGCCATCTGGGCGCAGAGCACGTTGGGTGTGCCCTCCCAGTTCTCGCAGACGATCATGTCGCGGTGGAGGCGGGGGAGGATGGAGAAGCTCTCGATGGCGCCGTTGCCGCCGAGGGTCTCGATGCCGCGGAGGGTGGTTTCGACGGCGAGGCGGGCGGTCACCACCTTGTTGAGGTTGGTGGCGAAGCGGACGAAGGACTGTTCGTCGGCCGAAGCAGTGCCGCGCATGGCGCGCTCTGCCGCGGGGGCGAGGGAGAGCGTTGCGACGAGCGAGGCGGCTGCGTCGGAACGCATCGCGGCGACCAGGTCGATGACGGAGGCATACTCGGCGATGGGGCCGCCGAAGGCGCGCCGGTGGCGGGCATAGGAGGCTGCGACGGAGGCGGCGCGGAGCGCGGCGCCCGTGACTGCGATGGCGTTGTAGATGCGCGAGAGGTTGATGACGTAGCGCATGACGGTCTTGAAGCCGTCGCGGAGCGGGCCGACGCTGTGGGCGATGGCGCCCTGGAAATCGATCTCGCCGCTCGGCATGGAGCGGGTGCCGAGTTTGTCTTTGAGGCGGCGGATGACGAAGTGGTTGGGTGCTCCGCCGGGGAGGGTCTTGGCGACGAGGAAGAGGCCGAGTCCGGAGGTGCCTTCGGGGCCGTCGGGGTAGCGGGCGGTCATGAGGATGAGGTCGGCGCCTGCGTTGCTGCAGAACCACTTCTCGCCGTGGATGGCGAAGCTGCCGTCTGCGAGCGGGAGGGCGCGTGTGTCGCCGGCGCCGACGTCGCTGCCGCCCTGAACCTCGGTGAGGAACTGGGCGCCGTCGAGGCGGGTCTTGTAGGAGCGGGAGAGGAGGCCGGGGAGGTAGGCGGCGCGGAGCTCGGGCGAGCCGACGGCGGAGAGCGAGGAGATGATGCCGGCGGTGCAGGCAACGGGACAGTTATGGGCCGCCTCGCCGCACATGGAGGAGAGGGTAAAAAAGGCGAGGCTGCGGAGGAGGCCGCCCTCGTGGGCGAGTTCGCCCATGAGCCCCGACTCGTAGATGACGCGGCCGGCGTCGTGGTAGCTGGGGTGGTTCTCGATCTCTTCGGTGCGGTTGCCGATGGCGTCGTAGCGTTCGAGGCGGGGGAGGTTCCAGGGCCGGTTGTTGATGGTTGCGGCCTCGTCCAGTTCGGTCGCGCAGGCGGCACCGTGGGTGTCGAGGCGTGCGATGAAATCGGGGGTCAGGCTCTCCGGCGCGACGAGCGAGAGCGTCTGGGCGAGGAGTGGCTCGGCGCGGAAGAAGTTGGCTGGTTGTGCTGCCTTCCAGGCGGCGAGGTCGGCGCGTCCTGCGGTGATGCGTGAGGTGGCTTGGGTCATGTTGCAGCCTGTGCAGTGGCGCGGGGTGTGATGCGGAGCGGGACGCCGTGGCGGGGCCGGAGCGTGACGAGCGGGTCGAGGTGAAGGGGGGCGTTCGAAACGGAGGCGAAGTGAAGGCGCGGGAGCAGGGTGGCGAGCATGGCCTGCAGTTCGAAGAGGGCGAAGTGTTTGCCGATGCACATGCGCGGCCCGAGACCGAAGGGAAGGAAGGCCATGCGGTGGCGTCCGGCGCTGTTGGCGGGGAGGAAGCGGTCGGGGTCGAAGCGGTCCGGGTCGGGCCAGTGCTCCTCGTTGCGGTGGGTGGCCCAGATGGAGAGCATGACCATGTCGCCTGGCGCGACGCGGTGGCCGTCGAAGTGATCCTCCTCGAGTGCGGTGCGCTCGACCGACCAGGCGGGCGGGAAGAGGCGCATCGATTCGTCGATGATCCGTCGCAGCAGGTCGAGTTGGGGCAGCTGCTCGAAGGTGAGCGGCCCTGTTCCGACCACCGCTTGAATCTCGGCGACGGCGCGCTCCTGCCACTCAGGGTGTCTGGCGAGGAGGTCGAGCGTGAAGGAGAGTCCGTTGGCGGTGGTCTCGTGGCCCGCGGCGAGGAAGGTGAGGACCTCGTCCCGGAGCTGGGTGCGCGACATGCGCTCGCCGCTCTCCGGGTCGGTTGCCGCCATGAAGAGGGAGATGAGGTCGTTGCCGGAGAAACCCGTTCGCTCGGCCTCGGTGACCATGCCCTCGACGAGCGCGTTCATGCTGCTCCGTGCCCGTCGGGCCCGGCGATTGGCCGGCAGCGGCAGCTCGTGGAGCAGCGGGATGGGGATGCGGATGCGGTCGACCGCATGCTTGATCATGTGCTCGAGGTGTTCGCCGATGCGGGCGGTCTGGTCTGCGATGGCGGTGGAGAAGATGGTCTCGCAGAGCACGAGGAGGGCGAGGGCGTTGGCTTCGCGATGGAGGTCTGCTGTGCGCGGCGCGTTTGCGAGTCGGTCGGCAAGCGCGGCTGTGTGCCGGACTGCGACGGGCAACATCTCGCGTAGGCGATCGCGCCCGAAGGCGGGTGTGGCGATGCGGCGCTGGCGGCGCCAGAGTTCGCCTTCTGCGGTGAGCATGCCATCACCGAGGGCCCATCTGAGCGACTCGTAGGTGTCGGCCTTGCGGTAGCTACGGTGCCGCTCGACGAGGAGCTGTTCGGCGTGGTCGGGCGAGGTGATCAGCCAGGCAACTACGGTGCGGGCCGGTGTCCGAATCCAGTACCGCACGACGCGACCGTGTCGCTTGCGTGCGCGGATCGCCTCGGCGAGCGGGTTGAAGGCGTAGCGCGACAGGTTTCCGATGAGCGGGAAGGGGCGCGGTTCGATGGCCTTCCGGTTTGGGGGTTTCATGCGCGCGACGCTCCTGCAGCGGCAGAGGTAGGGGCGTTGTGTAGCGTTGGATGCAGTGCGTTGCACGCGGCGAGTTTTGTGGCTTGACCGACCGATCTCAGTCGCCCATGCTCCGCCTTCGGCCGTGTGCTCCTGACGGAAGCTCGCGCGATCCTGCTTTGGAGTTGCCCTTTGTCTCGGATGTCTCAGCTCGATAGCCTCCTCCGTGCCTCGTTTTCGCCGCTCCACCTGGAGGTGCGGGACGAGTCGGATGGACATTCCGTCCCGCGCGGCAGCGAGAGCCACGCACGGGTGCTGGTGGTCTGGAGCGGGTTTTCGGGACAGCGGCTGCTTGCGCGTCACCGGATGGTGAACGAGGCGGCGGCGGAGGTGCTTGCGAGCGGTCTGCACGCGCTGGCGGTGGAGGCGTTGACGCCCGAGGAGTGGCAGGCGCGCGGCGGCGTCCTGGCGACCTCTCCGGCCTGCCTGGGTGGCAGCGCACATGAGCGCAACGATGTTTCGTCTGGGTCCAAGCAGGAGCGGTCATGAGGGGAATCGAAGTACGGCCTGTTGAGGGCCGCCGCGAGCTGGAAGCCTTTGCGACCCTGCCCTGGGCACTCTACCGGAACGACCCTGCGTGGGTTCCGCCGCTGCTTCCGGAGGTCTACCATCACCTCGACCAGAAGAAGAATCCCTGGTTTGAGAAGGCGCAGGCGCAGCTGTTTGTGGCCTGGCGCGGCAGCAAGCCGGTGGGTCGCATCTCAGCGCAGATCGACGAGGAGCACAACCGTCGGTTCGAGGAGAAGACGGGGTTCTTCGGCTTCTTCGAATGTGAGAACGAGCCTGCGATCGCCTCTGCGCTGCTCGACACGGCGTCGAACTGGTGCCGCGCGAAAGGCATGAACAAGGTTCGGGGGCCCTTCAACTTCTCGATCAACCATGTGTCGGGGCTGCTGATCGACGGCTTCTCCACGCCGCCCTATCTCGAGATGGGTCACAACCCCGCCTACTATGTGCCCCTGGTGGAGGCGAACGGCTTCGAGAAGGCGATGGACCTCTATGCCTGGTACTTCGACGCAACCAAGCCGCCACCGGAGCTCTGCGTGCAGATCGGCGATGCCGTGGCGCAGGCGCCGGGGCTGAAGGTCCGCGAAGTGAACATGAAGAACTTCGAGAGCGACCTCCGCATCATCATGGGAGTGTTCAACGAGGCCTGGTCACGGAACTGGGGGTTTGTGCCGCTGAGCGATGCGGAGATCCGCAAGGCGGCCAAGGAGCTGGAGTTGATCATCAACCCGAAGCTGGCGCTGATCGCCGAGGTGGATGGCGAGCCGGCTGCGATTGCGATGTCCTTCCCGAACCTCAACGAGGTGCTCATCAAGACCCGCCATTACGGTCCGTCGAAGCTGGGCGTGGCGCGTACCTACGCCAAAGTGCTGTGGGAGTTGAAGGTGAAGAAGAGCATAAAGAGCGCACGTTTGATGCTGCTCGGCGTTCGCCCGAAGTTTCGCGGATCCATCCTCGGAGGTCTCTCGGTGCATCTCTACGTGGAGTCGTATCGCCGCGGCATGGAGCTGGGAATCCGCGAGGCGGAGTGCGGCTGGACGCTGGCGACCAACGACAAGATCAACAACGGTATCAGGATGATGGGCGGCGAGGTCTACAAGACCTACCGTGTTTTCGAGAAGGCAATTTGATGCTTGGTATTGCAGCGAGGTGGGTTGGGATCGCATGGCTGGCTGTGGTGCTGCTGGTAGCAGCGCCGTCGGTGGCGCTCGCGGGTCGGATTGAGCACACGGTTGCGCCGGGCGAGACGCTCGGAGGCATCGCGCAGCGTTACGGCGTGAAGCTCGGTGACCTGCGGAAGTGGAACAGCAAGGTGAAGGGCGATCGCATCCGCGAAGGTCAGAAGCTGCGCGTGGAGGTGCCCGGGCGATCGGGCGGCAGCGCGCGGAGCGGCGGTCGGGCAGGGCGGGGCAGCAGCGGGAGTTCGGAGGCTGGTCAGACGCGCAGCAGCTATGTGGTCCGCTCGGGCGACACAGGGCTCTCCATCGCGCGCAAGCGGGGCTTCTCGATGACCGACCTGCAGCGGTGGAACCGGGGCGTGAACCTCAACCGGCTCCGCATTGGCCAGAAGCTGACCATCTATGTGGCGGCAGAGGTCGATTACGACCTCAGGCCCGGTTCGGCCGGCACGCCGAACCGCGGGCGCTTGAACGCTGGAACGGTGCTGCCGCCGGGTTCCGGCTACGACGTTCGGAACCCGGCTCGGGCGAGCGGGACGCCGGCCACGGTCGCGGCGCTGCAGTGGGGCATGTCGCGGCTCGCGGCGCGCCATCCCGATGGGACCAACCTGGTTGTTGGAGACCTCTCCTTCCCCGGCGGGGGCAGGATGCCGCCGCACAAGAGCCACCAGAATGGTCTCGATGCCGACATCTGCCTGCTCACGACGGAGTCTCGGTCGGCCTGTGTCTGGCGCGTTGTAGGCGCAGACGAGCTCGACACGGAGCGGATGTGGTACCTGTTCAAGTCGTGGATGGATCAGGAGTATGTCGAGTACATCTTCTTGGACCGCTCGCTGCAGCGCCCGCTCTATGATTTTGCGCAGGCGCGCGGAGCAACCGAGACGCAGCTGAAGAGGTGGTTTGAGTATCCTGCGCGGGGCGGTACGCGGGCGCTCATCCGGCACGAGCCGGGCCATGACGATCATTTCCACATCCGCTTTGTGCAGAGGTAGTATGCGGGTTTTCACAGGTTCCGGTCTTGTCGTTTCGCTCCTTCTGACTGCCTGTGGGAGCGATGCGAAGAGCACGCCTGAGGCCGCTGACGTGGCCGGGTCGGGCGACACCGCGGGTTCCGGTTCGGCCGACACCGGTACTTCCGACACGGGGGTGGCCGACACGGGTTCTTCCGATACGGAGGTGGCCGACACGACACCGCCGCCGAGCTGCGGACGGGTGACGGCAACGGGGAGTGACCGGGCGACCTACGACATCATCCTTCCGCTTCTCGAGCAGGTGGCATCGGCGGAGGTGACGATGGAGGGCTCGGGCTTGACGGTGCTGCCTGAGGGCGAAACGGTTCCCTACACGGGGACCTTCACCGCCGGCACGAACTGTGCGCAGGCAACGGTGAACAACGCGCCGCTGGCGCTCTGCTTCTACGATGCGTCGGGCGAGGATGCCCAGCCACTGACGCTGGGTGCCCAGCTCGCAGCCTTCCTTGGCCGTCCGGGTGCGGTGGCGAGCGCGACACTGATCGGCGCGCAGCGTCGCGGTGTGGACCGCTTTTGCACGGTGTCTGGCCACTGGACGGTGCAGCTTTCGGAGTCGTCATCGGAGGGCACCGTAGCGGCCGACGTTGCACCGGTCGCTGTGGCTTCGTTCGACTATCTTTCGTTGTTCGATGGGGGTGGCGCGAAGCCGGAGATGCTCTGGAACAACCCGCCTCAGGTGGAGCGGAGCGCCTCGTATGAGGCCATGGCGGACGGCACGACGCGCCTTCGTCACAGCGTCACGGTGGCCAAGGATGTGACGCTTGCCGATGGCACGGCGGATGAGGCCGACCTCACCTTCGGGTGGGACCTGCTGGTTGATCCGGGCATCAGCCGCCTGTCAGGCGACCTGACGGTGGACATCGAGACGGTGAGCGGCCTCGTGGGGCGCATTACCTACGTGGTCTCGGGCGGCCGGAACTAGGCCTCGCCCTCTGACTTCGACGGCACGGGGTGGAGGTCGCGGGTGTGGGCAAGCACGGCCTGCACCTTCTGGAGCGTTACCCGCTGCATCGAGCCCGACGGCGTCTCCCGGTGCTCCATGAGGCCCATGAGCGTCTGGTTTGCTTCGCGGAGCTGGGCTGCCGCGCTTCGTGCGATGGCAAGCTGGAAGCGATAGGCGAACTGCGAGCCGCTCGCCTGGAGGGCCTCGAAGTCGCCTCGATCGAGTCGCAGGACTTCGACGCGGGTCTTGGCACGGACGGAGGCAGAGCGGGGGCCATCGTCGATGAGCGAGATCTGGCCTACGGTGGCATGCTTGCCTGCGCGGCCGATGACGGCCTGTGACTGGTTGGCGGCCCGCTTGATGATCTCGACCTCGCCATCGCCAATGAAGAAGCAGCCATCGCCGGGCTCACCTTCCCGGCAGAGCCAATCTCCTGGCTGGTAGTCTCGCTCTTTGAGGACCATTCCAAGCAGCACGACCTCCTTGGGGGTGAGTTCGGCGAAGAGGGGCATGTCGCGCACGAGGAGAGCGGCGCGTCGGTTCACGGACATAGGGGAGCCTCGTGCGAAGAGCGTTGCATCATGACCAGAGTCGCGCGAGGAGCCGGCCGAAGAAGCCGAACTTGGTGTCGGGATTCGCAGCGACCAGGTCGTCGAAATCGGTGAGTTCAACGGCCGCCAGGTTGGAGCCGCTGGGCGAGCGGAGGTCGCCGGCCAGGTAGATCTCGATGCGCTGGTTGACGGCCCGGAGACGCTCGCAGGTGCGGAGGGTGACCTCCTTGATGACCTTTACCGCGGCGATGGGGGAGATCTGCTGGATGCGGGCGAAGTCGTCCGCGTCGATTTCGATGAGGAGCGTTCCTTCGAGGGCGCGGACATCGGCGGAGCGGGCGCTCTGTTCGATGAGGCAGAGTTCGCCGAAGATACCGCCGGTGGTGAAGGTGTCGAGGACCTCAAACCGGCCGTCGGCCCGCAGGAGCACGGCCACGCGTCCTGAGAGGACGAGGAAGGCCGAGGTACCCGAGTCTCCTGCGCGGAACAGCCACTCCTTGGCGGCAAGCGTCCGCAGTTTGCAGGCACCCGAGACGGCGATGAGCTCCTCTTCGTTGAGTTGGGCGAAGAAGGGGAACTGACGGAGATGTTCCACGCCGACGGCGGACGAACTCATGTGTTGCAGCTCCAAGAGCGGAAGATTGGCGGGCGAGACAACGGGACGGCAATGCGCTAGATGCGCGTGCGAGCGAATGCGTGAAAGCGTGATTCGGACTGTAGTGCCGCTATCGAAATGCGGCAACAAACTCGTCATCGGAGCGCAGCGTGTTCATGCGAATCTCTCGAAGTTGGGCGGTAGCGCTGCTGCTGATCTGGCCGACGGGCGTGACCGCAGGCGCGCTCGAACGCGACGGGCGTGCGGCAAGCCCTGCGCCTCCGACCTCGCTGGCGGAGACGGTAGAACGCTTTGTGCCGGGGTTCGTTCCCGACGGTTCGTTCGGCAACGCGCGGCTGCTCAAGGGCGAGCGCAAGGTCATCTCGCGGAATGTGATGGCCGGCGTCACCTACGCGCTGGTGGCCTTTTCGGACCGGTCGACCGATGTGGATGCCTATGTGATGGTGCAGCGCCTTTCGGGGTTGGAGAAGGCGGCACAGGACCATGCCTCGGATGGGTATCCCGTGGTGCTCTGGCGTGCGACCGAGTCGATGGTGGTGGAGTTCCATGTGGTGCAGGCCGGCGTGGGCGGAGATGTGGGCTGGGCCATCCTTCAAGACCCCGTAGGCTGGGCGCAGGCCCGGCTGGCGCAGGATGAGGTGGAGGCGCGCTGGCTGGCGCTCTCCGCGCGCGCCTTCCCTCGCTGGCACGAGGCCGGCCGAGCGGCGGATTGGGCGGTGGCCGGACCGCAGCTGTTGGAGTGGACCGTGCCGGTGAAGGCGGGTCGGTGCATGGGCATCGGTGCGGTGGGTTCTGCGTCGGTGCTCGGTCTGGACCTTCAATTGCTGGATGAGTCTGCCTATGAGCGTTCGCGCGACACGCGGCCCGGCCCGGATGCTGCGGTGATGACCTGCGCATCGCGCGACATGAGCGTGCTGGTGCGCGCCGCGGTGACGGCAGGCAACGGTCGGTTGAGGTTCTTCCAGGTGGAACGAGGTTTCTGAGATGCTATCGCTGCAGAGTGTGACGAGCGCGGGTTACGTGACGATGTTCGAGGCCAATGTTCGGGCCATGCTTCTGGACCACGCCCACTGCGAGAAGAAGGCTGCGTCGAGCGCGCTGAACATGATGTTCCGCTACCCCGACAGGCCGGAGCTGGTGGCTGTCTGTGCCGACATCGTGGAGGAGGAGATTCAGCACTTTCGGCAGGTGCTGCAGATCATGCAGGCGCGCGGCTGGCAGTATGGCCGCCAAATGCCGTCGAAGTACGGCGGCCGTCTCGCTGCACATCTGCGGACCGCAGAGCCGCATGCGCTTCTTGATCGGCTGCTCATGTGCGCGCTCATCGAGGCCCGTTCCTGCGAACGCTTTCAGCTGCTCGGCGCTGGCTTGCGTGACCCGGAACTCGCCACCTTCTACCAGGCGCTGTTTGAGTCGGAGGCCCGCCACTACGCGACCTACCTGAAGCTAGCGCTGGCCTACTTCGACGAGACTGAGGTGCGGGAGCGGCTTGCCTTCTACGCGGAGCAGGAGGCTGCCATCTGCGCGCTGGGCGAAGATGCGCCACGGTTGCACGCCTAGGGAGCGTGGAGAAGGTGTGTGACAATTGGCGCGCACTCTGCTACCGCAAACGCCATAGTTTCGTTCTTTGATTGAGGCTGCGCAGTGTCCGAGATGTTCGAGACGCGTCGGGGGACGGTGCCGAAGGGTCGTATCCCCGGTGAGCTGACGGATCGCCAGAAGGACCTTCTGGATGCCGCGGTGCGGGTGCTGGATCGTTCCGGCATCGACGGCGTCACGATGCGGACGCTGGCGCAGGAGAGCAACCTCTCTCCCATGGCGGCCTACAAGCACTACGAGAACCAGCGCGACCTCTACATCGCCATCTGGCGGTTCTGCATGGATGAGCTCCGTGGCCAGGTGATGGAACTTGCCCGCTCGTCGGGTGAGGGGACGCGCGGTGCGCTGCGCGCCATCATGGGCCACTTCCTCTTCTTCGCGCGGGAGTACCCGCACCGTTTTAAGCTTCTGTTCGACCACGCTGTCATCAACGATGTCGGTTCGGCGTGGGAGATTGAGTCGCGCCGGTTGGAGCTCCGCGACGTGGTGCTGAGCATGATCATGGCCGGGCAGCAGAACGGTCAGGTTCGCCGCGACCAGTCGCCGGAGGAGATGCTCGGCGTGGTGCTGTCGCTGGTGCAGGGCGCGAGCAACATCTTCGTATCCGGCAGGTTGTCGGATGTGACGACGGCCGGGCCGAGCGAGATGCGCGAGGCCATCCTGAACGCGGTGTCGGAGTATCTGGCTCCGCGCTAAACGCTGCGTCCTGTCGACCGCTCGTCGCTGTCTCGGCGCAGGCCCGCTCTCTACCCCACCGCTTGTTCGGAGCGGGAGGTGCAGGCAGACCGCTCTGCCTACTCGCCCGTGACCTTTGCCAGGGCTGCAGCGAGCGGGCTCATGCTCATGTCGGCGTCGGCGTAGGACTTGGGGGTTTCGGCCTCGGCCTTGGCTGCGACGGCCTTGACGGAGAGGTCGAGGCGGCGGCGCAGGGCCTCCGACTTGATGACCATGCACTCGACCTCCTGTCCGATGCGGAGGGCACTGCGGATACTGTCGACGCGGTCGAGGCTGACCTCGGAGATGTGCATGCGTCCCTCGAGGTCGGGCGCGATGCGGAGGTAGGCTGCATCCTTGTCGAAGCGGGTGACGGTCGCCTTGAGGAGGGTGCCAACCTGGGTGAGGTTGCCGGCCTCGATCCAGGGGTCTGCGGAGACCTGCTTGAGGCCCAGCTTGAGGCGACGCGCGGCGAGGTCGACCGAGAGGACGCGGACCTCAAGGCTGTCGCCAATCTTGAAGGGGGCGACATCGGTGGGGCGGTCGGGGCGAGCGGTCCAGGAGAGGTCGGAGATGTGGCAGAGGCCTTCGAGGCCCTCCTGCAGCTTCACGAAGAGGCCGTAGTCCTCGATGCGGGAGATGGTGCCGGTGACGAGCGCGCCTTCGGCGACGCTGTCGCCGAAGGAGGCGAGCGGGTCGGCGGAGGTCTGCTTGATGGAGAGCTTCACGCGCCGTGCGCCTGCATCGACGGAGAGGACCTTCACCTGGACCGACTGTCCTTCGGTGAGCTCATCGGCGGGGTGCTGGAGCCGCTTGCCCCAGGCGATCTCGGAGACATGGACACTGCCCTCGACGCCGTCCTCGAGCGCGATGAAGGCGAAGATGTCGGAGAAGCGGGAGACGGTGCCCGAGAGGATGGCGCCGGGCTCGAAGCCGGCGAGCTTCTCGCGCGCGCCGGTCTCAAGGAGCGACTTGCGGCTGATGGAGACCTTGCCCGTTTCGACGTCGACCGCGCGGACAACGGCTTCGATGTGGTCGCCGACGCGGAGGAGGCTGTTGAGGTCTTCCACATGCTCGAGCGAGGCATCGGAGATGTGCAGGAGTGCGTCGACGCCGCCGATGTCGACGAAGGCGCCGAAGGCAACGATGGAGCGGACGACGCCGGAGACCGGGGCGCCTTCGGTCAGCGAGGCGAGGACGGCTGCGCGGTCTGCGGTGCGGTCGGCGTCGGCGAAGCGGCGCCTGGAGATCATGATCTGGGCGCGCTCGGGGTCGAACTCGGTGACCTCGAAGCGGAAGGTGCGGCCGACGGCCTCGTGGGCGGCCTCGTTGCGGATTCCGGACTCGCGGTAGGGGAGCAGGAGGCGGGTGCCTTCGGCCTCGATGCCGAAGCCACCGCGCAGGACGATCTGGACCGTACCCTCGAGCTCGGCGTGGCCGCCCGCGCGCTCTGCCCATCGATCGAAGGCAGCGATGGACTGGGCCTTGGCGATGGAGAGGGTTGCGCCGGTGCTGCTGAGGGTCTCGATGACGGCGTGGACGCGGTCGCCGATGGCGGGAGGCGCGAAGCCGGGTGCTGCTGCGGACGAGGCAGCGCAGGTGGCGGCAAGGCCGCTGTCGAGCGAGAGGGTGAGACCGGCGGAGTTGGCTGCAGTGACGGTGGCGGAGACGATGTCGCCGGCGCCGAGTGTGTCTGCGGGGGCCTCGAGCGGTGCGCCAAGGAGGGCACTGAGGTCTGCGTCGAGGAGGGAGAGGGCTTGCTCAGACATGTGTCACCACGAGGTTGTTTGGCCGCATGCGCGGGCATCTGTTCTTCGCAAGGTCGGCGCGCGCCGTCAACCGTTGCGGGCCGCATTGGCGGGTGGGTGCGTGCGGAAAGCGGCGAACGTTTCGGGCTTGCACTGGAAGCAGAAGCCGCGAAGATGTTGGTCATGCGAAGTTGTCCCGGATCCATCCTGCTGGTTGCCGTCGCTGCGGTGACGTCGATGGCCTGCGACGAGAAGTCCGCGCCGGTCTCCGAGGAGGCGTCGCGGTCTGTGGCGGCGGTGTGCGAGCGGTGGCTTGAGGTGGAGCGCGGTGGCGACGGAGCCTCTGCGGGGCTCGGTGTTCCGGAAATCTGTGACGAGGTTGCGACGGAGGCGTCGGAGGTCTCGGCGGCGCTGGCGCGACTGAACGCCTCGCGGTGGCTCGCCGGCGTGGCAGAGGTGGGGACGCTGGCGGCGCATCAGCGGCTGGCAGAGCAGGTCGCGCTGATGATGGGTCGTAACCGGAGCGTGGCGCCGGTGCCTGAGCGGACTTGGGCCTGCTACACGGAGGAGACGGGCACGGCCTACCGCTGGACGAGCCACGCGCTGGGTGTAACAAGCGTATCGCAGGCGGTAACTCTGTTTGTGGATGCGTCCGACGATGGGACGCTCGCGAATCGGATGTGGATGCTCGATCCTGTGCTGGACGGGGTTGGGTTGGCGCGTGTGGGCGACGCAGCGGCCGTCTATGTGCGCGGCTATGTGCCGCGGCCGGCGCCGGCGTTTGTGGCCTATCCCGGGCCGGGGCCGTTTCCGGCCACCTGGTTGCCGCGGCTCTGGTCGTTCGCTTCTACGGCGTCGCTTGAGGGCGCCGAGGTTGTGGTAACCGATGCGTTGAGCGGTCTGGTGGTTCCCTTCTCGAACTACCTGGCTCAGGTGGGCGGCGAGGGGAGCTGGGCCTCGCTGGCGCTGGTTCCAGAGGCATCCACCCCGCCCGGTGAATACCTTGTCTCTGTCTCGACGGTGGGCGGCCGCTGGGCCTACGCGGTACGCGTCGTGGATTGTGCAGCAGAGGCGCTCTAGCGGGAGCGCTTCTTGGTGCGGTTGGTAGGCGGCCGGTTGGTAGGCTTGCTCCGCTGCACCGACTGCTTGGGCGCGGCGTTGGGGTCGGGACGACCGGTCTCGTGGGTTCCCGCGCGTCGGTTGTCTGACTTGGCCGGCCGGCCCTTGGGCGCCTCCTTGCCCCATGCCTTTCCGGGTGCCTCTGCTGCTGCGGCAGCTGCTGCCGCGGAGTGCTTTCCGGAGGGCTTGGGGGCGGGTTTGAAGACAGGCTTCGCAGGCTTGGGCGGCCGTGCGTTGGGGCGGGGCTCCATGGTTGCGGAGGGCTCCTCGAAGCCCTTCTCGCGGCGCGACAGGGTGTGGTTCTTTCGACCGGGCGAGGTGCCTGCGACGCGGGGTCGGAGGAGGGCCGTCTTGAGGTGGGGCTTGCCCTGCGGGCCGGGGAAGTCGATGGCCGCCGACCACTGCTTTTCGAGCCAATAGTCCCAGTCGCGTGAGACGCCGACCACGAGGGAGCGGAAGGCGTCGTGGCTCAGGTCTGCGTAGTTGGTGGAGACGAAGAGTTCGCCATCCTTGGCGAGCAGATCGAGCGCCTTCTCGAGGAGCCAGCCGAAGTCGCGGCGCAGGGTGAAGGTGCGAGCGCGCCCGCTCTTGCCCTGGCTGTGAACCGGCGGGTCGAGGATGATGGCATCCCAGCGGTCTCCGCTCTCGGCGGCCTCGGCCATGAAGCCGAAGACGTCGCCGTGGACGAAGCGGTCGCGGGCGGGGTTGAGGCCGCCCAGTTCGTAGTTCTCCTGGCCCCAGAGCAATGCCCGCTTGGAGCTATCGACATGGGTGACCTGGTTGCCGCGGGTGAGCATCACGCCGAAGCCGCAGGTGTAGGAGAAGAGGTTGAGGACGCGGCGGTCGTTCCAGCGCTCGGCGAGCGCAGCGCGGGGGGCGCGCATGTCGAGGAAGAGGCCGGGCGCGAAGGGTTCGAGCGGTCGGATGGAGAAGCTCCGCCCGGACTCTTTGGCGACGACCCGCTTGGGGGTCTCGCCGAGCCCTTCGCGGCGGGCGATCGACTCCCAGCGGAGTTCGGCCTCGGCGTCGCGTTCGGCCCGCTCTTTGCGGCCGATGTCGAGCATCATGCGGAGCCAGGAGAGGCCGGCAGCTGCGAGGGCGCCACCGATGGCGCGGGCAGCGTCGTCGTTCATCCAGGCGGCATCGCGGAGGTGAATGACAGCGCCGTCGGCGAAGCGGTCGATGAAGAGATGTGGCAGGCCATCCCCTTCGCCGTGCACGAGGCGGTAGGCGTTGGTCTCCGGGTCGGCCGCGAGCGGCGTCCTGTTTCGGATTGCGGTGGCGAGACGCTCGCGGATGAGATCGGCGGCGGGGAGGGCGAAAACGGGTCGGATGTCAGAGGCCATGGGCGCCCTCTACTCGACCTTCGCCTCCGCGTCGAAGCCACATCCACAGATTGGTCACAGCGGCAGGTGTTACGCCCTGAATCCGGCCGGCCTGGCCGAGCGAATGCGGCCGAACACGGATGAGTTTTTCGCGCACCTCGCTCGAGAGTCCAGGGACGGTGGCGTAGTCGAGGTCTGCGGGGATGAGGACGCGGTCGGTGTTGGCGAGCGAGGCGGCCTGGGCCGTCTGCCGGCCGAGGTAGCCGCTGTAGCGAGCGACCACTTCGACGCACTCGGCGATGTCGTCGGGGAGCGTGTCGAGGCCGTGGCCGGGCAGCAGCGCTGCGAGTCCGCGCAGGCTGCTCTCGGGGCGGTTGAGGAGGGCCTGTGCCGTGACGGACTTTTCGAGCGGGCCCCAGCCGAGCTCTGCGAGGATGGCCTTGTTGGCGTCGCTCGGGTCGATCTGGGCGTTCTCGATGAGGTGGACGCAGCGATCGATCTCGGCCTTCTTGGTCTGCATCTTTGCGAGCGCCCAATCGGGGAGCAGGCCGATGCTGTTGCCGATGGGCGAGAGGCGCTGGTCGGCGTTGTCTTCGCGGAGCAGGAGGCGGAACTCGGCGCGTGAGGTGAACATGCGGTAGGGTTCAGAGGCGCCCTTGGTGACGAGGTCGTCGATGAGGACGCCGATGTAGGCCTGGTCGCGGCCGAGGACGACGGGGCTGCTTTCGGCGATGGCGCGGGCGGCGTTGATGCCTGCCATGAGCCCCTGCGCCGCGGCCTCTTCGTAGCCCGAGGTGCCGTTGATCTGGCCCGCCAGATAGAGGCCGGGGAGGGCGCGGAGTTCGAGGGTCGGGTCGAGCTGTTGCGGGTTCACGAAGTCGTATTCGACCGCGTAGCCGGGCCGCATGATCTCGGCCCGTTCGAGGCCAGGGATGGAGCGGACCATCGCGAGCTGGATGTCGTAGGGGAGCGAGGTGGAGATGCCGTTGGGGTAGACCTCGTGGGTCGATAGCCCCTGGGGTTCGAGGAAGATGTGGTGGCTGGTCTTGTCTGCGAAGCGGACGACCTTGTCTTCGACGCTGGGGCAGTAGCGGGGCCCGAGCCCTTCGATGAGGCCGGTGTACATGGGCGAGCGGTCGAGACCCGAGCGGATGATATCGTGGGTCGCTTCGGTGGTGCGGGTGAGGTAGCAGCTCACCTGCGGGAGGACGGGCTCGTTGTGGTAGTAGGAGAAGCGGCGGAGCTGCTCGTCGCCGGGCTGTGGCTCCAGCGAGGCCCAGTCGATGGTGCGGCCGTCGAGTCGAGGGGTGGTTCCGGTCTTGAGGCGGCCCACATCGAGTTGCAGCGCGCGGAGCTGGTCGGCGAGGCCGTAGGAGGCCTTGTCGCCGGCGCGGCCGCCTTTGAAGTTCTCGAGGCCCACGTGGCAGAGACCGCGGAGGAAGGTGCCGGTGGTGAGGATGACGGCGCGCGCTGCGTAGGCGTTGCCGAGCCCGTCTTCGACGCCGCGGCAGACCTCGCGGCCGTTCTCGGTCTCGAGGAGGAGTCGCTCGACGGTGCCCTGTTTGATGTCGAGGTTGGGGACCGCCATGAGGAAGCGCTGCATCTCGGTGCGGTAGACCTGCATGTCGGCCTGGGCACGCGAGGAGCGGACGGCGGGGCCCTTCTTGGTGTTGAGGTGTTTGAAGTGGATGGAGGCGCGGTCGGCGAGGCGGCCCATGATGCCGCCCATGGCGTCGATCTCACGAACCAGCTGCCCCTTGGCCTGACCGCCGATGGCGGGGTTGCAGGACATGTGGCCGATGGTGTCGATGTTCATCGTCAGCAGGAGCGTTCGGCAGCCCATGATGGCGAGCGCGTGCGCTGCTTCGCAGCCGGCGTGGCCGCCGCCAACGACGATGGCGTCGTATCGGGTGGGGTTGTGGAACATGGTGGAGCGCGGCCCGTGGAGGTGGGAGAGGCGACTAGTCGTCGGGCCGCGCGAAGGGAAGGGCGGGTCAGTCGAGGATGCCGTCGGTGTCGAAGCGACGGATGTCGACGTCGATGAACTCCACAAAGCCGGCGAGGAGGTTGAGGAGGGTGTGGCGCGCAATGACCTGACCGTCATGGAGCGGGATTTCGCGGTCGACGCAGAGATACCATTCATGCCCCGCATCTCGCTTCTCGTCGACCGACGCGCGGGTCATGACGGAGACGCGGTTGATGCGGTTGCAGAACTTGAGGACGGCGAGCTTCTGCCGGTCGGACCAGAAGGGCGCGACGAAGCGGAGGACGCGCTGGTCCGGGCAGGGTTGCAGGAGGATGATGCCGGGCCGGAGGAGCACGACATGTTGGTCGTCGATACGGGCGTCGTGACCTGCCTCCTGCGCCAGTTCGAGGAGGGCTTCGGGCGTAAGTTCGTCGAGGGTGAAGTGCTGCTGCATGGGTCCTTCGAGGGTGCTGCGAGGGGATTCTCGCGGGGCACATGAAGGTAGACACGGAGGGGCTTTCGGCGAGTCAATTCGTGGTGTTTTTCAGTCGTCTGTGGTGATTTCTTTGACGCCAACATCGGCACGTTCCCCACGTACGAATGTGACCGTTCGTGCCGAATTCGTTGACGGTTCGGTGACAGTGGGGCAGGGGTCGTGTGGTTGGCAGCGCATGGGTCGCAGCGATGGAGGAGGTCGCTATGGATGATGCAGTTGCAGCAGAGGCGGCGTGGTGGACGCCAGCCCGGAGGGTGGCTGTGATTCTGCCGCTGGCCAGCGCCAACATGGCGATCTACCTCGCGCTCAATTGGCATCCGCTCCGCGCGGTCCGCGAGCTCCCGATGACGGTGATCGATCGGGCCCTGCCGCTCCTGCCATGGACGGTCTGGCCCTACATGGTGCTGCTGCTTGCGGACCTAGCGCTGCCGTTTCTGATGCGGCGCGACGAGACCTTCGTGCGGATGATTCGGTGCTACGGCGTAACGGTGCTGCTCAACATCGCAGGTTGGGCGCTGCTACCTGTTGCCTATCCTCGTCCGCCGCTGCCGATGGGCGAAGGGGTCTCCGCGTGGGGCTACCGAACGCTTGTGGGCATCGACACGCCGCTGAACTGCTTTCCGTCGGGTCACATCAGCATCCCGGCCGTGCTCTGCTGGGCGATCACGACCGAGCAGCCGCGGCTTCGCTGGCCAGTCTGGCTCGGCTTTGCGCTGCTCGCGCCCAGTATCCTCACGACCAAGCAGCACTATGCGTGGGACCTGGTCGGAGGGCTGGCGATTGCCTGGATGGGGACTGTGGTGGTGCGCCGGTGGGAGAGGCGCGCGGCCGCTTAGGCCTGGGCCATCTTGCGGAGGACGGTCTGCAGGATACCGCCGTTGCGGTAGTAGTTCACGTCGACGGGGGTATCGAGGCGGACGATGGCCTTGAAGATGAAGTCGGTGCCATCGGTCTTGGTGGCGACGACGTCGATGTGCTGGAGAGGCTTCACATCGTCGCTGAGCGAGGGGATGGAGAAGGTCTCGGTGCCGTCGAGGCCGAGCGAGGCGGCATCTTCACCGGGCAGGAAGTTGAGCGGCAGAACGCCCATGCCCACGAGGTTGGAGCGGTGGATGCGCTCGAAGCTCTTCGAGATGACGGCGCGGACGCCGAGCAGGAAGGTGCCCTTGGCGGCCCAGTCACGGGACGAACCCGTGCCGTATTGCTCGCCTGCGAGGACGATGAGCGGGGTGCCGTCTGCCTTGTACTTCTGGGCCGCGTCGTAGACCGCCATGACCTCGCCCGTGGGCAGGTAGCGGGTGACGCCGCCCTCGGTGCCGGGCGCCATCTGGTTGCGGATGCGGACATTGGCGAAGGTGCCGCGGACCATGATGCGATCGTTGCCGCGGCGTGAGCCGAAGGAGTTGAAGTCGGCCTTGGCGATGCCGGCCTCTGCGAGGAAGCGACCGGCGGGGCCACCGGCCTCGATGTCGCCCGCGGGGCTGATGTGGTCGGTGGTGATGGAGTCACCGAGCTTGAGGAGGACCTTGGCGCCTGCGATGGGCTTGATGGGGTCGGGGGTGAGGCCCATGCCCTCGAAGAAGGGGGGGAGCTGGATGTAGGTCGAGCTCTCCTTCCAGGCGTAGAGGTCGTCCTCGATGGCCGGGATGGCGTTCCAGCGGGGCTCGCTGGTGGCGTCGGCGTAGCGCTTGCGGAAGAGCTCGGGGGTGATGGCCGCCTTGATGGTGGCGGCGATCTCCTCGTCGGTGGGCCAGATCTCGCGGAGGTAGACCGGATTGCCGTCGGCGTCGGTGGCGATGG
>CAIQPA010000086.1 GCA_903873545.1 uncultured delta proteobacterium | reverse complement strand
GGCGAGGACCATGATGAGCGTGCCTACGGTTCCGATAAGCGCGCCGATCCAGAGGAGCAGCGCGAGCTCCACAAAGGAGACAACCGTGATGAAGAGGAAGATGCGGGCCAGCATGCGGTCTGCGGTGCGGGGGCGACGGCGCGAGCATAGTCATGTTTGGGCGCCAGCGTCACCTTCAACGCGTCAATGCCCCTCGGCGATTCCGCCATCGGAAGCCGAGCGCGATACGGAGGGTGGGCGAGGCAGCCTCCGCGCGCAGCAAGATGACGAGGCCAGTATGGTCGGCGTCGAGGCAGGAGAGGCGGGCGCTGCTGCCCGCGTTGGCGGCCTTGGCCGCGGCAGTCAGCGGAGGTTGGCAGGTGTGACGGTCCGCACCAGCCGGAAGCCCGTCGCACTGTCGCGGAGGTTGATGCCGAACTTGATGCGGTAGGCCGCCCGAATGCCGGCAGCGGAGGCGTTGTAGAAGCCGCCGCGCATCACACGCAGCGAGCCCGTGAGCTGGAGCGGGTCGGTGGCTGCGGGGAGCCGGGCAAGGTAGCGGTCCTCGACCCACTCCTGCACATTGCCGGCCATGTCGTAGAGGCCCCATGCGTTGGGGAGACGCTGCCCGACCGGGCTCGGGCGACTGCGCACCACATTCCCAATGTAGGTGGCGATGAGCTCCGCGAGCGGGTCCACGCCGGCGTCGGTGGTGGCGTCGCCATTGTAGAGCGAGGTGCTGGTGCCGGCGCGGTAGGCATACTCCCACTCCGCCTCGGTCGGCAGCCGGTAGCCGTTGCAGTCTAGGCTCGCGAGCACCATGCCCGTGCAGGTGTAGGTGCCGTTCTGCCAGGTCCCGCCCGTGAGCGTCTGCGAGCAGCCCGAGAGCGCGTAGCAGGCGGTCAACCCCTCCGCCTCGGAGCGGGCGTTGGCGTAGATGGCGATGGTGCTGGAGCCGAGGCTCTCGACGGGGCAGCTGTCTGGAGCAACGCTGTTACAGGGCGACATTCCGTCATAGAAGGAGGGGTTGCCCGATGGTCCCGCGAGCTCGCGCCAACTGGCCTGGGTGGTCTCTGTGAGGTCCATGTAGAAGGGGCGGGTGAGGGTGACCTCGTGCAGGTTCTCGTCGCTCGCATTGCGGCCGAACTCGGTGACGGGCGAGCCCATGAGGAAGGTGCCGGAAGGGATGTAGGCCATCCCCGCCGGGGCGCAGAAGCCGTTGCTGCACCAGCCGGAGAGGCAGTCGGCGTTCACCCCTTCGGGGGCGCAGGCGCGGCCGAGGCCGAGCTCGCAGGTCGAGCTGCACTGGTCGTGGTCGGAGAGGTTGCCGTCGTCGCAGGCTTCCGAACTGTCGCGGGTGCCATCGCCGCAGGTAGGCAGGCTGCAATCGGTGCGACAGGCGTCGGCGGTCAGGTCATCGTTCAGCAGCCCGTCGTCGCAGGACTCGCCCGCCTCCACCGCTCCGTTGCCACAGGCCTGAACCTCGCCCGCGACCTCAATGCAGGTGCTGCTGCAGACCGTGCAGGCGAGCTCGCCATAGGCACAGAGCTCGGTGATGGTGTTGCCGTCGTCGCAGATCTCTTCTGCGTCGAGCGTCCCGTCGCCGCAGACACGCACGCGACCTGCGGTCGAGCGGCAGGTGGTGCCGCAGACGGTGCAGCTCGCGCCACCATAGGGGCAACCGTCCACCTCGGCGTTGCCGTCGTCGCAGGTCTCCGAAGCATCGACGACACCATCGCCGCAGTAGGCGGTCTCGCCGGCCACGAGCAGGCAACCGGGCGCGCAGACCTCGCACGAGGTCTGGCCGTAGGCGCAGGGCTCGGTGAGGAGGTTGCCGTCGTCGCACTGCTCTTCGGGGTCGACGACCTCGTCGCCGCAGGTCCGGCCACGCACCGAGGCGTTGCGGCAGGTTGCGTTGCAGACGGTGCAGAAGGCGGGACCGTAGGCGCAGGCCTCCGTAACCGCGTTGCCATCATCGCAGCGCTCGGAGCCGGTGATGCGACCATCGCCGCAGTAGGTGGCGGTGCCGGACTGCAAGGTGCAGTCGGCGGCGCAGACCTCGCAGGAGGTGAGGCCGTAGGGGCAGTCCGTAGCGGCGATTCCGCCGGTGTCGCAGCTCTCGCCGGTGTCGACGACGAGATCGCCGCATGTGGCGGCACTGCAGTCTGTGCGGCAGCCATCCGGCGTGGAGTCGGAGTTTGCGGCACCGTTGTCGCAGTCTTCGCCGGGCTGTTGGAGACCATCGCCGCACACGGCGGGCGGCGTAGTGTCGGCGGTCGTGTCGACATCGTCGGAGGTGTCGGGCTCGGAGGTATCCGGTTCCGCGGTATCGGCGTCAGCGTCGGAGATGGTGTCGAGCGCCGCGTCCGGCTCCACGTCGATGGCGGTGTCTGACTCAGTGTCGGAGATCGTATCGAGCG
>CAIQPA010000085.1 GCA_903873545.1 uncultured delta proteobacterium | reverse complement strand
GGAGCTAACAACTGCCGCAGCCGGACCGACCGTGGCGGTCACCTGCGATGCGGGGAGGTCGTGCCGCGCGATGGCGACCGTTGGCGCAGCCGGTTCGGGGCGCGCAGGGGCCATCACGGCGGGCAGCGTGGGCTGCTCCATCTCGGCGGTGGCGCAGCCAGCCCACACGAGGGTGAAGAGCAGCGACCAGAGCCCGAGGAGCCTATGGTTCGACGATTGCATCGAGCGGCCCCTACCATCTTGGCCGCCGAGCGACAACGGTGCGGGCCCTCCTCAGCCCGCTAGGGCTTGAAGGCCTCAACAACCCAGTAGGAGGTCACGAAGCCGAGCTCGAGGACCTCGTAGCCGCGGACACGCTCACAGCGCACGATTTCGAGTCCGGGCGGCATGGAGGCTTCAACCTCCTCACGGGTCCGGCGCCAGAGCGAGACCTCGCCGTAGCGGTGTTCGTAGGCCTCGCGCTGCACGCCGCCCCAGTCCACCCGGTCTTCGACGGTGAAGAGAGCGCGGCCGCCGATGCGAAGGACCCGGTGGAGCTCATCCAGCGCAACATCGAGGTGCTCGACGAACTCGAACATCGCGAGCGCCAGGACCACGTCGATGCTCTCATCGGCGATAGGCCAGCTGTCGCCTGCGTTGGCGCAGTGCAGTTCAATGCCCTTGATGGGGCGCCGATTGCGCGCCTTGTCGAGCATGACGGGCGAGATGTCGAGGCCGGTCAGTTCGCGTCCAGCGCCGGCCAGCGTCTCGAGGAGCGCGCCCGTGCCGCAGCCGGCATCGAGCACATCCTTGAGCGGAGGCACGATGAAGGGCCACTCCGCGAGGAGCCGGATGGGGTCCCAGCCGAGCAGGCGGAGGTCGGCATCGTAGCGGGGAGCCATGCCGTCAAAGAAGGTCCGTGTCTCTGCAGCCGCGGTTACCATGAGGCGAGCTTCTTCCACTCGGCACGCAGGCGCGGGTAGCGTGGCAGGAAGATGCCGGGCGACGGCGGGGCAGCGAGGCTGCGTACGGCACCCGAGGGCAGGAGGGCGAGCAGGCCGAGGCCCCGCTCCTTGCAGAGCTCCGGCAGCCAGATGGGGGCATTCTCAGCGGCGAACCAACGCCAGTTTGCGGCGACAGCCAACAGGGCATCGGCACGTTCGCCGGCCTCTGCCAGCGAGAGGCCCGAGGCGGATGCGACGGCGTGCAGCCGGTCTCCCCGACCCTGCACGTGGATCCAGATGGCCTCTGAGCCGGCGACGCTCTCGCCACCCGTCTCTTCGTAGCGCACGGTGAGGAGTTCGTGGGCCGGCAGCGCCTGCCCGAGCGACTCGGACAGGGGTGTGCTGGTGGCGCTCTGCGTTTCTGTCTGCATCGATTACCTTGGCTTCGTGGAAGGAGTGACTTTGGTTGCGGCGGGAGGCGCCTTGACGCCGAAGGCCGACTCGCTCTTGTCGAGCAGCTGCAGCCCCGAGCCCTCGCTCGGAGGCATCGGGGATGCCGACCCTTCTGCGGGCGCGGCGCTCCCCTCCATGTCTGGGAAGCCCATGTAGTTCTTGCCCTGGAACGGAGCCGTGTCGATGGGCTGCAGCGCGACGGTTGCGGTGCCTCCGAGGGAGGGCGGCACGGATTGGAGCGCGGTCACCTCCGCGATGCAGGGCGGCGCGCCGTCCACCGTCTGCATCACGCGGAACCAGAGATAGCCGGCGTCGGCATCGAAGGGCAGGGTCAGGAGGTAGCGACCGCCCTTCCCCTTCAGCTCCGCAAAGCCGACGCGCTGCGACGACTCGATGAAGCGGGTAAAACTGGAGCGGTCGAGCGTGCCACGGCTGCTGTTCAGGAAGAGGCTGAGGTCGCTTGGCCGGCAGCCGGCGCCGAGCGGGGTCTCGATGACGACGGCGGCGGGGGCCGGGTGGCTGCCCCGAAACCTGAAGACGAAGGTCCAAGGTGCCCGGGTGCCCGCAGCGGTGGCGAAGACGCGGGCGCCCTTCTCACCATCCGTTAGCCGATCAGCGACACCCACGGTGCCACCCTCGCCCGGCGTGGGCCAGGCCTCGGCCTGGATGGCAATCCGCTCCCAGTCGGCCGTACTCTCGGCAAACTGCTCGGGCGTGCCGAGGTCCATGGAGGGGCGCTGCGGCGCTGTTGCGCAACCTGCGACGAGCAACAGCGGCAGCAGCTTGTGGGCAGTGAGGCTAGGCAAACGCATCCTCGTCGTTCGCATCCCAGGCCGAGATGAGCTCGGCATCGTGGAGAATGCGGGAGGCGAAGCGGCCCCAGATCGGGCTGATGAGCACCGCCTCGCCGGCAGCCAGGCGCTTGGTGAGATAGATGGCGGCGAAGCCGTCCGATGCGTCGTCGGAGACCAGGTCGAGCGGCTTCCGGGTGAAGGGGGTAAGCAGCTCGCAGCGGCTGCCCGCAGCGAGCCCCTCCATACCGAGCTTGCGGCGGTCGCCATGGATGGGCGAAAGGTGCACCAGCTCTTCGCGGCCTTCCGCACGGACCAGCAGCGTTACTGCGGGATGGCCGTCAAACATGACGGGGCCGGGCAGGATGAGCGAGGAGCCGTCGGGGCCGAAGGCCTGCGTGACGACAATCGAGACTTCTTCGGTGACGCTGAGCGCCTCGTAGGCACCGGATGCGACCTTGGCTGCTGCGTCTTCTGGCATGCGGAGGCTGGAGGTCGAGGTCATGCGGGCCGTCTCGAGAGGAGAAACAGAGGAGCGAAGTGGCCTCCTAGGTTGCGCCGCTCGGCGTGGTCAAGTTCGGAGGCGGGCGCTGGTGTCGCAGCGGCGCAAAAGCGGCGTAAAAGCGGGTGGGGCCCGTTGAAAGTTGCCCCGTCTGCCGACTAGGATCCAAGGCCCTCACTTCTATCGCTGCCGACGGCGGGGCGCGCCTTGTGCCCGAACTTCAGGACGGTTCCCTGTGCTTGAGCAGCCGACAGAAGCATCCCACAAGACTTGGTTGACGCTCGTGCTGTTTGCGCTGCTCTCGGCGGCTGCGGCGGCCACGCCGAGCCCCTGGTGGGAGGGGAAGCTGCTCGATATCGAGCCGGTGCTGCCGTGGGTTGCGCCGGAGCAGCCCATGGAGGCGCCGGCGGAGGAGCTGCTCGCGGCCGCGCCGGCGGAGGAGCCATCGCAAGCGGAGCCCCTTTTCGAGGCCTCCGGTTCGGCCGATGCGCCTGCTGGCTCCGCGGAGATGAACGGTGCCGAGGGCGGCTCGGGTTCGGGCTCGGGTGCATCGGCGATTCCGGCTTCTGAGGGCTCGGCCGGCGCAGCGCCGCCTGCAGTTGCCCCACCCGCGGTCGCCTCGAACGACCCCGTGATCTCCGATGCGCCGCCGACCGCAGACGAACTTCGACTGGTGCGCCCCACGATCGCCGCGCTCGTGGCGGAGCTCACCCCCCCGAAATCGCCCATGGAGCGGCCCTGCTCTGATGCGGCCTGCCAGGGCCACGCTCTCGACCGCTTCTTCGCCAAGCTCACCCGCACGGCGCTCAAGACCACCGCGCGGCCCGTCAGAATCTCGCAGTTTGGCGACTCGCTGGTGATGGGCGACGACTTCGCAGGCACGGTCCGCGGCAAGCTGCAGAAGGCCTTCGGTGAGGGAGGTCACGGCTTCTTCTACGTCGCCCATCCCGAGCGCCCCTACGCAGCCCGCGGCTATAACCTTGGGATTTCGAGTGACTGGAAGATTCGCACCGTCGTGACGGCGGGCTCGTCGAACCGTAACTTCGGCCTCGCGGGAGCCAGTTTCGCCGTCGACGGCGCGCCCACCTTCTCCGCGCGGCAGACCGACGGACTGCTCCCGACAATGCGGGTCGGCCTGCTCTACCACGCAAACGGCGCGCGAGGCGGCTTCGACCTCGCTGCAGGCGACCAGCGCACAACCCGCGACCTCGAGGTTACGCGAGGCAGCGACGCGCTCGAGTGGGTTGACCTGACGCTTCCCTCCGACCGCTTCCGCATCTCTCGTTTTCGCGGTGACATCCTCTGGTACGGCGTGGTCGCGGAGCGGAGCGGGCCTGGCGTCGTCGTCGACAACATGGGCATGGTCTCGGGCCGCGTGGCGCAGATGTCGAAGATTGACCCCGACCACTGGGCCCGCCAGCTGGCGGCGCGCGGCACAGACCTCGCCTCCTTCTTCTACGGGGTGAACGACGCCGCTGCCGGCAACGGCTTTGCGACCCGGACGGAGGAGTTCGAGCGGGCCTATCGCGAGCTGTTGCGCCGGTCGCGCACCGCCCTCCCCCACGGCGACTGCCTGGCGATGGGCATCCTCACCCGAGGTCACCGCGAGGGAGGCTCAGTCGCCACCTATCCATCGGTCGGGCAGATGACCGCCGTGCAACGGGCTGTGGCGTTCACCGAAGGCTGCGCCTTCTGGAGCCCCTACGAGAGCATCGGTGGCGACAAGGGCGCTGCAACATGGAACAACGGTTCGCCGCGCCTGCTCGGCGCCGACCTCGCCCACCCCACCCGCTCGGGCTATGTGAAGCTGGGCACGATGCTGACCGCGGCGCTGCTTCACGCCTACCTCGCCTGGATCGACGAATCGCTCGCAGGTCAACCATGAGAGTGGTCGTGCTGCTCCTCGCGCTTGTCGGCATCGCCGGCTGCAACGGCTGCTCGCAGCCGCGCCCCAAGCCGCTCACGGGTCTCGCCCTCTCCGGTGACCCCGGCGACCTCTCGCCGCAGGCTCGCGCCGCCGCCAAACCGCGCGACAGCGGCCATCCGCTCGCCCGCTTTTACCAGCGCCTCGCGGAGATCGATGGCGGTAGCAAGTCAGCGCGCGCCAGCGTTCTCCACTTTGGAGACTCCCACAGCGCCAGTGACAGCTACACCGGCCCGCTCCGAGAGGCGCTCGTCACCCGGTTCGGAGATGGCGGCCGCGGCTTTCTCCTCCCCGGCCTGCCGTGGAAGGGCTACGCCCAGCGCTGCGCCGACTACGAGATGAGCGGCGGCTGGCAGCGGGCGCGTGCGGCATCGGCCGACAGCATTCCTCCCTTCGGAATGGGTGCCTTTCGGCTCGATAGCGCAACGGCCGAAGAGACGGTATCGCGCG
>CAIQPA010000084.1 GCA_903873545.1 uncultured delta proteobacterium | reverse complement strand
GATGCCGACGGCGATGGTGAGGGGAACGAGTGCGACACGGTTTTCGGCTTCCGCTCAGAGGTTGGCCTCAACATGTATGAGGCTCCCTTTGCTTGGGAGCCCATCACAGGCACCGTAGGCGCCTCGACGGTTCCGCTTATCGACGACGACATGACCTCGGTGGCCATTGGATTCACCTTCCGTCGCCTCCAGGGCACGACCACGACGATGGCGACCGGCAGCACGGCTCATACCTCCATCTGCCTCAGCTCCAACGGCTGGTACCACCTCGATACCACCTGTTCATCCTCGGATAGTTCGTTCTCCCCGTTGAGCGCCCTCGGCAGCGTCGCGATGGCGACCGGCAGCGCGGCCACCGCAACCCACGGCGGCCCCTTCCGTCGCTACGCCCCCTTCTGGGCCGACCTCAACCCAGCTGCCGGCGGCACGATCTCCACCAAGGTGATCGGCACTGCCCCCAACCGCACCTTTGTCGTCGAGTTCGATCAGGTCCCCTATGCTGACGATGCCGACACGGTGACCTTCCAGATCCGGCTGTCTGAGTCGGACATCACCTCCAACCCCGCCTCGATTGGCGCCGGTCGGATGGAGTTCCGCATCAAAGACGGTAGCGCGGGCACGGGAAACGAGCGTTGGCTGGGCGCTGAGAGCTCCACGGGTAAGACGCTTGGGCTTCGCTCCGGTCGCGTGAACGATCTCTCGGGCCTTCGTTTCGTCGGCCATACACAGCCTGACCGTCTGCGCGTGGTCGAGTTTGGCGGTACGCTCAAACCTGGCGGAAAGTTGGCCAGCAACAACGGCAACCTGCTCGGCGCGCTGGGCGTGAGCTGCAGCACCATCTCGGCCTGCGTAGCAGCCATCGCCACCAATCCGCTCCGCTCGAGCTCGGTCCTCGTCATTTCGAGCAACGTGACGACCGTCCTCACTGGCCAGGAGGTCACGGATCTAACCAGCTTCGTCAACGGAAGCTCGTCGCTCATCCCCGGCCGTCTCGTCTGGCTGTCCTCGAAGCCGCTGACCGGAATCGACACGCTTCTGGGTGTCAGCGCAGGCGCGGCCCACACGACCGAGGCCATCTTCGGTGCTCCCCTCACGGGACAGTTCCACGCATTCAAGCCGGTCGGCGCCCTCGCCGGCGTCGACAGCATCGCTGGCACCAACAACAACGGATTCGCGCTCACCGCGGCCGGAAACACCTTCGCCGTGGCGACGGCGCAGCTCTTCCGCGCCAACGGCGGCCGCACCTACGTCGCCTCCAACGCCTTCGACGACTACGCGGGCACCGACGCGAATTCGGACGGTCGCGCAGACGCCATCGACTGGACCGCCAACATGGTGCTCGCCTCGCTCTTTTCGGGTGGCACGAGCGACCTCGCATCCACCAACTTTGCGGCGGCTACTTCGAACGATGCCGACAACGATGGCTTCGACGACCGCGGCTCCGACATCTGCCTCGCGCTGGCCGAGGCGTCACAGACCGACACGGACGGTGATGGTGTGGGCGACGCCTGCGATAACTGCCCCGCAAACTCCAACCCGTTGCAGACTGACGCAGATGGCGACGACACCGGCGATGCCTGCGATCTCGGCGACTCCGACAGCGACGGCACAGCCGACAACCTCGACGGCTGTCCGCTTGATGCACTCAAGATCGCGGTTGGCGCCTGCGGATGTGGAGCGGCCGAAACCGACACCGACACCGACACCATCGCAGACTGCATCGACAACTGCCCGCTCGTCTCCAACGCGGGCCAGGCCGACCTCTTCACAGCCGGCGGCTTCGGCGACGCCTGCGACGCTGCTGCCCTCCGCACGGGAGCGTTTTCAACATCCTACACCGCTCATCGCGCGCCGTTTGCCTATGAGAGCATCGCTGCCGATCCATCGGCGACGACCATCTCTCTTGGGAACGACGACTTCAGCACCGCCACAGCACTTCCCTTTGCCTTCTCCTTCTTCGGAGTCGCAAAGACCAACTTCTTCGTAGGGTCGAACGGCCTGCTCGCCTTTACCTCTCCTGGTGCGGAGACGGCTGTTTCAGCCACGGGCATTCCCTCCACAGCGAGCCTCGAAGACTTCATCGCCGGCTTCTGGACCGATCTCGACCCGTCGCAGAGCGGAACGATCACGACGCTGACGGCGGGCACCACGCCGAGCCGGACCTTCACCGTAGAGTGGGACGAGATCCCGACGTCGAATGGTGCCGGTAATGCCACCTTCCAGATCGTCCTCTTCGAGACCACGGGTCGCATCGAGATCCGCATCCGGCGCGGACCTGCCTCCTCCGCCGCGCTGCGGGCCGTCGGCCTCGAAAACGGCACGGGCAACGTCGGTCTTAATCTCCGCGGTGCCACGAACCAGACCCTTGACGCCACTCGGTTCGTCATCTGGCCGCAGGCCAATAGGCCCAAGATCGCGGTCAAGTATGTCGTCTCCACATCGAACCGGGGTGACCTGGCCCGCAAGCACCTCTGCGACGGCGTCGCTGCAACACGGCCGCTCGACTCGCTCCTGCTCCCCTGTACCGCGCTGGCCGCAAACGAAACCACACTGCTGACAGGCGGCTTCTCAGCCTACTCTTTCGAGGCCTCTTCGCCCAGCATCACCAGCCTGCCCACGGCGGACATGAACAATGTTGAGACCTTCATCGATGGGGGTGGTTCGGTCATCTGGTCTTGGAACCGCGGTACCACCGCGGCGTCGGGAACCGCTGCAGCGATGACCACTGGGCTTCGCGACGCCTTGGGTATCTCTGCCTTCGGTGCCCCTGCTAACACGCCCCTCACCATGGCGCGAACTGGGGCGCTCTTCGCTGTCACCGGAGCCGTGCCTAGCCTCACCCCCTCCACCGATAATGGAAATCCGAACGGCAACGATATCGCGTCGCTCTCCACGGCCACGCAGGTCTACTCGGGCGGCACCAGCGGCGGCATCGTACGCAACGTCGCCGTCAGTGCGCCGAGTTACTTTATTGCCAACCTTATCGATGATTACCGCTCCGACGCCTCCTTCACAGGCACACGCTTTGTGGACAGCGACGGCGACGGCCTCGGCGACCTGGTGGAGTTCTACCGCTCTGCCATGCTCAGTGGCCTCTACATGGTCGACACGAACAACAACGGCATCGACGACCGCGACCCCGACTTCGGCCCCTAATCGGCCCCGCCGCGCTTCGAGCCCTGCCTCCCTTCCGGTCGCGGGGCTCGCCGGTTTTTGGCGCCCCGCTTCAGGCTCCGGCGATCCATGCCGCGAGCAAAGGCAGGTCGGCCGG
>CAIQPA010000083.1 GCA_903873545.1 uncultured delta proteobacterium | reverse complement strand
GTCCTGCAACAGCGGGTTGTTGTTCTGGTCGACAAGTCCGGAACAGGTGCCCTGTGCGCCGCAGAGGTCGGAGCATTGGCTCGGAGTACAAATCTGGAGGCACTCCGCACCGAGCCCATTTCCTAGACCGATGCAAGCTGCACCTGGCGAGCAAGAGGGCGCGGCCTGATCGCAGGTCTCGCCAGTAGTTGCGGCGATGGGAATCGCCGTGCAGTCAAACGCACCCGGGCTGGTGTCGGGCCTCGTGTCGGAGGCCGTGTCGGAGACTGTGTCGGTTGCTGTGTCGTCCGCGGTGTCGGCGGCGGTGTCGGCGGCGGTGTCGGCGGCGGTGTCTGCTGCGGTGTCAACCTCAGCATCTGTTCCAATGTCGACTGCGGTACCCGCGCCAGTGTCCGTCTCTGACCCGCCGGTGTCTTCAGGCGTGCCCGTGTACACAACGGTGCGCCTGGCTGTTTCAATGGTCAGGCCATCGCAGGCTGCGGTAGCGAACAGAGTCGCAACGAGTAGCCAAAGAACTTGAAGTCGGCGCAACATGGTTCCCCAGTTTGAATGTTCGATTTGTATCTCTTCTAACGGCCGCAGCGGTCGCTACCAGCGCACCGCCACCTGGATTGCGTTTGGCGACAGGAGCAGGCGGGCGGAGCGGTCGTCCGACCCATCGATCAGATCGAGTGTCACAAAGGTTGCGCCCGTCAGCGCCGCCACACCGGCCAGGCCATACATCGCCGCGAGCGGCATCTTGGCATCGTCGATGTTGCCCGCCAGCGTGTTGACCCGGTCCACGTCGCAGGTCGGCGTGGTGTCGCAGACCGTGCTGAGCCCGTCGTATTCATCGCGGTCCTCGGCACCTGCGCTGTTGTAGAGCAAGCCGCCAACACCAGACGCAACGCCCACGCCGAGCAGCGCGTAGCCCCAGTTGCGGAGCGAACGCGAGCGCGGCGCAGCGGGCAACGGAGCGGCCGTCGTATTGACGATGATGGGCGTGGTCACCTGAGCTGCGAGCGCCGGCGCGGCCTTGGCCTCGGGTTCGGGCGCGCCACACTCATCAACGGTTTCCTTCAACTTCCGGTACTCGGCCGAGGTTTCGACAAAGCGCGGGCTTTGCCTGTACTTCTTAAGCCAGGCGCGAGCCTGCAGGCACTGATCCTTTTCGACCAGAAGATAGCTGAGTTCGGCCATGATGCCTGTCAGACTTCCTTCGATGGGAAAGTAGTAATCGGACGGCAGCGTATCATCTGCGAGCCAAGACTCCATTTCCGCAGCGCAGCGGGTCCGAACGTCGATGGCATCCTGTTGCCGTTCCACTGCCTCGTCGGGCGATGCGGCAAGCAGCCTATCATCCGACGCAGAAATGCTATCCATGCACGACTCGTAGCCGGCCACAGAAAAGGTGGTGGCCCACGCCGGCGCAGACCAGAGCAGACAGACGAGGAGAGCGAGAAGGCGCATGTGTGTTCCCCAAGGATACAAAGAGAGCTCGAACCTAGCACCACGGCGGCAGGCGGTCACGGCGCATTTCTCACGAGCCGACTGCCCATGTAGCCGAAGGCACTCGTTCCCACGCCGCAGGAAGACTTGGGGCACCCCCCATTTCGATGTGAAGCCCGCTGTGTTTCGGAATTGCCGGGTGACCACCCTCCGCGAATGGAGAAGTAGTTCGAGCCGGTTCCGACGGGATCCGTCTGCGGCGCGCTCGTCCAGGTCTGGGAACGGTCACTGTTCCACTCGATGACGTTGCCCGCCATGTCGTAAAGCCCATATGCGTTCGGTGTCTTCTGACCGACGGGCCGAAACGCGTAGCTCGGACCGCTGTTTCCGCAGAACCAACCGATTTGCCCCAGAATGGAGTCAGCACACCCGAGGGTGGCGAGCGTGCCGTTGTAGAGATTGGTCGTGGTACCCGCTCTATAGCCATACTCCCACTCTGCCTCCGTAGGCATCCGCCAGCCGTTGCAGGAGGGGCCGGCGAAGGTAATGTTGGTGCATGCCGTCCGGGAGAAGAAATCGGCTCCAGCACATCCTGCGGGCGTGAGCGTGTAGCAAGCGGTCGTGCTTGCGTCGCCGTCGTTCGCCGAAAGCCAGTTGGAGAGCGCGGCTGCCTCATAGGGACCAACATTGTCTTGGGGGCAGTTGCTTCCGCATGCGGGAATCGTGGTCAAGGCAGCGCTGCCGCCAAAGGCCACCCAGGCTGCCCTCGTGATCTCCGTCCGTCCGAAGAAGAGCGCCCGGGTGAGCGTCACGAGGTGCTGCAACTGCCCATCGTTGTAGATGTCGGCCGGCGGCACACCGGCACCGGCCACCTGGTTGCAGGGGTCGGTTGTGCCGTTCGGCGTACCCATGCAGAAGGTGCCCGCTGGCAGGTAGGAGAAGTCCAACTGATTTGCCGTACCCGTGAGCAGCGCCGGGGTACACCGCTGCTGCGCGAGGTCGGCCTGCCAGGTGGAGCAGGCGCCCGAGGCGCAGGCCGCGTTGGCCGAGCAGCTCTGGCCGAGCGCGAGGAGGCAGACGCCCGCGGAGAGGGAGTAGCCCGTGCCGCAGACCGACGCCAGGCAGGG
>CAIQPA010000082.1 GCA_903873545.1 uncultured delta proteobacterium | reverse complement strand
GGCAACTTCTCCCAAGGATGACCATGCGCCGCAGCCTCCTTCTCGCAGCTCCCATCTGCCTCCTCGCTCTCGCCTCCTGCCAGCGCCGCGGCGAGCCGGTCCCCACGCTCACGCAGGAACAGTGGGCCCGGGTGCAGGAGAGTTTCCTCACGACGGCGCCGGTGCCTCAGCATCCCGTGGGCGCGGTGTTTGGCGACAAGTTCCGGCTGATCGGCTGGGAGATGTCGCCAGCGGCGCCGCAGATCGACGAAGCCATCACGATCACGCTCATCTGGGAGTGTCTCGCCGAAGTCGACACCAACTGGCGCATCTTCACCCACCTCGACGGGGCCACCCGCCAGAACCTCGACCACGACGCGATGGCCAACGCCTTCCCGACCCTGCACTGGAAGAAGGGGACCATCCTCAAGGATACCATCGAGACCAAGCTTGAGACGGGTGGTGATGGCGAGGTGAAGCTCTTTGTCGGCTTCTACCACGACGACGCGCGGCTCGAAGTTTCCTCACCGGGCAGCGGCAAGGTCGACAAGGATGGCAGGCTCGGCATCGGAGGCTTTGCCGCCCGTTGGGAGCCGCCGACCTACGAGATTAAGCGGGCCTCATCGCCCATCACGATTGACGGCAAGCTGACCGACCGGGCCTGGCTCACCGCCGCGCAGACCGTGCTCTGGCGCCACCCGACGACCGGCAAGCCGCAGGATGGAGTCGATACCTGGGCCAAGATGCTCTGGGACGACGAGAACCTCTATGTGGCCTTCTCTGCCGAAGACAGCGACGTCTGGTCGACCATCACGGCCCGAGACGGCAACCTCTGGGACGAAGAGGTGCTGGAACTCTACATCGACGCCAAGAAGAACGGCACCGACTACCTCGAGTTCCAGATCAACCCGAACAACGCTGTCTTCGACGCATTCTTCCCCAAGCCCACCAACCGGAACCTCGAGCAGGCCCGGGCGCGGAACCTCGAGAAGATGGAGTCTGCCGTCTCCGTGTCTGGCACGCTCAACAAGCGCGACGATGAGGACCGCGCCTGGTTCGCCGAGCTGCGCATCCCGCTCGCGAGCATCCCGTCGATGGGCAATGTTCCGCCGCGCGACGGCGACACGGTGCGGGTCAACTTCTACCGCTACGACAGGCCGTCGAACGGCGAGGTGAACACGCTGGCGTGGAGCCCGATTGGCGGCGGCTCCTTCCACAAGCCGGAGCGGTTCGGCGTGGCCACCTTCACCGGCGCAGGCACGCCGCTGATGCCGGGCATGGTGGAGGGTTCGGGCGTGGCGGTGCCGGTGAAGCTGCCCCCGACTGCGGGGAAGTTCAAGCCACTGCCGAGCGGGAGCCCCGGGCTGCGTCCTGTGGCGATTCCGAAGCTGGCGAAGTAGGGCCGGGCCCGCGATGGGAAGAGACGCGACCTCGCCTCTGCCCGTCGGTTAGGGGCGGCTGTGGAGCGTGATGGAGAGGACGCTGAAGGAGGAGTCGTCTGACATCAGCTCGCGCTTGCGCTCGCCGTAGGCATCGATGCGCCAGAGCATGTCGATGGAGCGGGCGCTGGGCTTGGTTCCGGCGAATGCGACCGTGCGGCCCGAGGGCGAGACGGCCATGTTCTGAATCTGGACGAAACAGCTCTCGGGGACGATCTCCTGCCGAATCTCGTCGTAGCAGTCGGGGCCGGGGTGGGCCTGACCGGGGTTCTCGATGAGGCGGGTGATGGGGCTTGCACCATCGAGGCTGATAGCAACGAGGTCGGTGACCAGGATGTTGCTTGCTGCGCCGATGCACTCTTGGCGGCCCGTGACGAGGAGCGAGCGGTCGTCGCGCCAGGCCATCTTCGAAACAGCCGACTCATACTCGCCCAGCGTGAGGGTAGAGCAGGAGGAGGGCCCCGAGGGGCCAAGCAGAATCTGGCGGGGGACGCAGAGGCCTGTTCCATCTGCCGCGGGGGCGGTGAGATCGCAGGCGTGCTCTGCGCCACAGTCGATGGCGTCGAAACAGGGAGCGTCGAGCTGCGCTGCGGCCTCACGGTTGATGATGTTGATTACGAGCTGCTGCGCCACGCACCGCTTGGGCGAGGCGGAGAGCAGACAGGCGAAACCGTTGGCGGAATCGCAGTCGGTGTTTGACTCGCAGGGCGTGGTGGAGGTGAGCCCCTCGGTAACCACCGCGAGGAGGTTGCCGTTGGGCGAGAGCGCCATCTGTTCGCGGCCGGAGTAGTAGGAGCCCGTGCCGCGCTCCTGGCCGGAGACGAAGTGTTGGAGCAGCCGCTCGGTGCCGCCCGCGGTAGAGACCTCGAAGACATCCATCGTCGTCAGCGTGACCCGGTTGAGGAAGACGAATTCGCCGCTCGCGGAGAGCGTGAAACCACCTGACTGGTCGCCGACGGTGCCGAGCGCGACGGTGGCCTGGCTGGCCACGTCCCACGCCTTCACATCCTGTCCCACACGGAAGGCAACCTTGCTGCCGCCCACCTGATACTCGCTCACGCCTGTGGCGATGACAGTGCTCTGTGCAGTAAAGGCAAAATCAGGACCGAGCGGCGCATACCGGAGCGTGTCGCGGACCGTGGGGTCGGAGAAGACGATGCCGGAGAGATCGGGGAGCGGGACGCAACCGTTCGTGCAGGCAAACGAAGGCTCGATGGTGCCGCCCGTGATGGGGGTCGGCTCGCAGGCATCGGGCTCGCAGTCCTCGTCGACGACCGCGATGTCGGAGGCGGGTGCTCCGGGCGCGGGCGTCGTGAAGCGGCGCCGGAAGGCGTAGAACAGCTTCTCCACGCCGCGAGGGACCGGCGTGGTGTCGACGGCCACATCGGCGCCGCTGCCGGCGTCGTTTCCGCCCGTCCCGGTATCGGTGCCACTGTCGGTTGTGGAGGTTTCATTGCCGCTGTCACTCGAACAGGCGGCCAGCAGTCCGCCGGCGACGAGCGCCAGCCACCAACGATGCGAAGTTCCCTTTCCACTCATTTCGCAACTCCTACTTCTTCCGATTGGCTCGGCTTGGCTTGGCGGCGGCCCACCCACAGAGGGGTCGAAGGGCGCAACCTTCACAGATCGCTTCAGCGTACCGATGCAGACAGTCACGCGCAATCCCGAGGTGGCAGAGCGGCATGTCGAGCGCGACCGGGTCGAGGGGCGCGACGGTGGCGAGCTGCGCAGTCACCTCCCGCGCCATCTGCAGGTCGACGGTGGTGCGGCTCGTGAGCCCCAAGGCGCGGGAGAGCCGGCTGGTGTGGGTGTCGAGCGGGATGATTAGCTCAGCGCAGTCGACAGCGCGCCAAAGGCCGAGGTCGGCGCCATCATCGGGCCGAACGAGCCAGCGCAAGAGCAGAAGCCATCGCTTGATTGCCGACCCAGAGGCGGGGTGCGGAGTGAGGTAGGCGAAGCCTCTGGAGAGTGGCTCGGGCGAGCAGCCGCGGATGGCCTCCACGTAGCCGCCGAGGCGAGCGATGATTTCGCCCTCCCCGCCGGTCGCGACGAAGGCGGCTTCGAGCGAGCCGTGCGACCGGTGCAGACTGCCGAGCGAGAAGGCCAGTCGGTCGAGGTCATCGGCCGCCGTCATGCGGTAGCGAAAATCGCCGAGCCGATCGCGGAGCTCGCCGCGCCGCATGGTCCGGGCGAAGTGGGTCGGCGCGCCATCCATCGCGTCGAAGAGGTGGCGGGCCGTCTTCCGAATCTGGGGCACTGCTCCATAGCAGAAGGCGCCTACGAGATGCGCCGCGACCTCCCACTCCGCCTGCGGCAGGCAACGCACTTCTGCGATGGGATCGCGCGCGGCGAGCGCGGCCCGGTCGGTGGCGAGGAGCGCATCGCGGAGCTGCGCAAGTGCAGCCTGCCGTCGGAGTTCGGCGCTTCGGCTACGGGTAGCCAATGAGCTCCACGCGGACGATGGGTCGATGCAGCACGACATGAAAAAACAGCAGCACCAGAAGGCCGATGACCGCCGACCAGAAGGCGAAGAGCGTGACCCACTCGAGCGGCTTCCGTCCCTTCGCCGTGGCAGCCACGATGGCCAGCGAGAAGAGCAGCACCGTGGGCACCAGGTAGACGAGCACCGCCCTATCGGTCGTCACGACCAGCGCCATCACGGCGGAGTAGGCGTCTGCAAGCAGCATGGCGTCAACCCTCTTCGAGCGCGAGCAGGTTGAAGTAGTTCACCGTGAAGTGGGCGACCATCGCCGCGGTGAGGTCTCCTGTGAGCAGCGTCACCTTGGCGAAGGCTACCCCGAGCAGGCCCGCGAAGAGGGTCCAGTGCCAGGTCACGCGGCCGGGCGCGACATGGGCTGCGGCGAAGAGAAGCGACGACCACCAGGGGCCGAGCAGGCTCATCAGCAGGCCCCGGAAGGCGAGCTCCTCTGCAACGGCACTCGCGCCTGCCAGTAGGGTTGCCTGGCGCATCGAGGGGATGCCGAGAATCTCACGAAACTGCCCGTTCATCGTCTTTGCCCAGGCGAACCGAGCCGTAAGTTGGCGGGAGAGGAGCACCACCGCGAGGCCGGCTGCTGCACCTGCACCGGCCGACTGCCAGACCGGCCAGCGAGCCTCGGAGCGGAGCACGAAGAGCGGCGCATCGAGCCAGCGAGCGATGCCTACCGAGACAAGCACCATGAAGCCGTAGAAGAGCACCGCCCCGGTGAGGACGGCGGCGTCGGCGGCGGGGCGCTTCACGCGTCCCGTTCAGCCGCTGCGAGGATGGCGTCGGCCTGCGACTCGAGCGCTGCGTTGGACCATTCGCCGCGGAAGAGGACAGTCTCGCCGTCGAGGTCGTATTCGCGGAAGTCGTGGTGGGGACCGGGGATGCGTTCACCCGCAAAGTAGTCTTCGAGCCAGCCGCCGAGGAAGTCGATGCTGCGAGCGCGGGCGACCGCGAGACTCTCGGCCTTGCCATCTGCCATCTTGCTTGCGGCGACCAGCGCGACCACCTCTGACTGGTCGGCACGCGCGAGCACAAGCGTCACCTCAACATGCCCTTCAGCGATGACCGCCGACAGCCCGAAGGCCTCGGTCGGGCGGAGCGATGCGCGGAAGGTCGAGGTGAGGGTCGCCAGGACCTCCTTCGTCTCAGCAGGCTCGAAGACAGAGACGGAGGATGGGGGCTTGGGAGAAACAATCACGGTCAGTCCTCGGGCATATCGGATGGGTAGACGACGGTCTCGGAATCGGGTCCGACCTTGATGGTCTGTATCCAGGTCACGTGGCCCTTCCGACGCAGTTCGAGTTTGTGAGGCCCAGGTGGCAGGTCGACAAGGGCCTCGGTCGGCGCGCTGCCAACCTTGGCGCCATCCACAAAGAGGTCTCCCTGCAGCCCATCCATCACAACGCGAAGATGACCTACACGAACCGGCGCGCCGCGGGCCTGCTCGGTCTCGTTGAGCGAGAGCCGGATGGCGGTTTCTGAGCCATCGGCCACCGGTGCAATGACGAAGGGGATACGCCGGTCGCGACCGCCCTGCTGGAGGAGGAAGGTACAGTTTCCGGCGGGTAGTTCGCCCTTGAATTGACCCATGCCGAGCCTCCGGCGGGCGCCATCCGCCGCGAAGTACCAGACCGTGGCGGAGGCCGGCTCGCTGGTCACGGCAACGGTGACCATGAGCGGCTCGAGGTCGAAGGAGATGCGCGGGATCTCCTCGCCGGCCTGCGGGACGGTGATCTGCACCACGCGGCGTACCGGCTTCTTGTTGGGAAGTTCGACAGCGATGAGGTGCGGGCCAACGAAGAGGCGGGTCTGGAGCGGCGTGTTGCCGATGGAGCCCAGTTCGACATCGTCCACGAAGATGGCGGCTCCGGGCGGGTTGGAGGCAATCTGGACAGGAACATCGCGCACATTCGTGCCGAGCGCGTACCGCTGCGCGGAGCGCGGGGGCGGCGTGGAACCGTTGGCCTTCACCACTGCATCCTCCACCCGCTCGCGGGCGAGCCGGACAGCGTCTGCGCCGATGGCGATTTCGAGCTCAGCCGCCAAGCTGACGGACTGCGAGGCCGCATCGTCGGAGGTCGCAGCGAACTTCTTGAGGCTCTCGCGCGCCTCCACCCAAAGACCGAGACGCGCCTGGGCCTGGGCGATGTAGAAGTGGAGCAGCGGCTTGGGCAAAATGGAATCGGCCCGCATGAACTGGCGAACAGCCTCTTCGAACTGCCCTCCGTCGAAGGCCTCTCGGCCTGCAAGATAGGCGAGCCGCGCGAGCTCCTTCGGCTCATCCGGCGCGGGCTGCGGCGCAGCGGCCTCTGCCTGCGCCTCTGCCGGCAGCGTCGCGCCGAGCGCCAATGCGGCGCAAAGCGCAGCACCCATACATACAGTCCAAAGACGCGACACGGAGCCCATCATACTCTCCCGGACACAGCGGCAACACGACGAGGAGAGGCTACCCGCGGCCCCTCTGCCCGTCAACGCAGGCCGCGCTCCTCGCGCTTGACCTCCTCCCAAAGCGCATCCATCTCTGCGAGGTCGGACTGCTCCGGCAGCAGGCCACGGTCGGCCAGTTTGGAGAGCACCCCGCCAAACCTCCGCTCGAACTTCGCGTTGGTCCGGCGGAGGGCTGCCTCAGCGTCGAGCCCGAGCTTGCGGCCGAGGTTGACGACCGCGAACATGAGGTCACCAAGTTCGTCCTCCATGGCATCCTGCGAGCCAGATGCCATGGCCTCTTCGACTTCGGCGGTCTCCTCCTTGATCTTGGCGATCACCTCGTGTGCGGAGGGCCAGTCGAAGCCAACGCTGCCCGCCCGAGTGGCAATCTGCTGCGCGCGCTGCACGGCCGGCGCGGAGCGGGGGACCCCGTCGAGCAGGCCGCGCCCCTCTGCATGCTTGATCTCCTTCCAGGCCTTGAGGACCGCATCCGCATCGTCGGCCGTACCACCGGCAAACACGTGGGGATGGCGGCGCACCATCTTGTCGGAGACCAGCGCGATCACACGCGCCAGGTCAAAGGCGCCACGATCATGCGCAATCTGGGCATGCAGAACCACCTGCAGCAGCACGTCTCCGAGCTCTTCGGCGATGGCCTCGTCGCTGCCCGCATCGATCGCGTCGATGAGTTCGTAGCTCTCCTCGAGCAGGTAGGGCCGTAGCGACGCGTGCGTCTGTTTGAGGTCCCACGGGCAGCCTTGCGGTCCGCGTAGGGTCGCGATGATGTCTGCAAAGCGCTGGAGCGGCGCAGGCGGCCCACTCACGAGTAGCAGCGGAGCAATGTCCTCCAAGGCGGGGGTGACGAGCGCTGGGGAGGAGGTTTCGTTCGGGCACATTTTGTCTCCGCGGCCGAAGGTGTTGTAGAGTGGCGGCACACCTTGTGAGGTCTGCTCGAAGTGTCAACGCATCACCATGCACGGAACGGTCGAGCGCGGGCCGGCCTTGTGTCGGCGCTGTTCTTCGCAGCAGTCTGCACGGCTTCAGGCCAGGCGCGGGCTGCGGATGCCGAGCGACCGCTGCCGATCACGCTTGAGGCCCTGCGGGAGGGGAGCGGCGCGATCGACGGTCGCGCGCTGGCGATGCGTGCGAGCGAGCATCTTCGAGCAAGTGACACCGTTCGGGCGGAAACGGAGCTAGCGCTCGCAGGAGCACGGTCACCGGGGGCCGCTGAGACCTGGGCGGCGCGGGAGCTCCTGCTCGCCCAGCAGACGCCGTGGGACCTTCCGGAGCGGCTTGAGACCTATCGCGCGCTCTGGGGCTCACTGGCCGCCGACCCAGCGGCAGCGCTCTCGCTGCAGAGCTTCGGTTACCGGCTTGGCGGGACTCTCCTTATGCTGCTTGGAGCAGCGCTCTCGATCGGACTCGCTGCCGCGGCGGCAGGCTGCTTTCACGTCGACGTTCGACGCGCATCCGCCAACCTGCTGCATGCGGTGGTCCCGCGGGCGCTGCCCTGGCTGACGGTGGCCTGCGCAGCACTGGTGACGGGAAGCCTCTCGGTTGGCCTCGCGGGCGCCGCATCCATCGGGGTGCTCTACCTTCAAGGCTGGCGGCGGCTCCTCATCCCGGTCACAGCGCTCTGCATCGCCTTCGCACCGCTGCTCACTGAGCGGGCCGACCGGCTCGACGACCTGGTCTCGTCCGATGAGCTCTATGCGCTCCGCACCATCTCGCAGCGGTGTAGTTCGTCGGTATGTCGCGACGCACTCCGGCTCGCCTCCAAGACCGACGCGACGGGTGCGAGCGGCGTGGCGCTTGCGCGGGCCCTGCGCTCGAGCGGCGACCCCGAAGATCAGGCAGAGGCTGCCCGGCTGCTTGCCAACCCGGTCCGGTTGGCCTCGCTGCAAGGGTTTGCGTCGGGCGAAGCGCTCGGTTCGACGCCGGCGGGTCTGACAGCCGCCTGGCTCAGCGAGGCAGGCGCCCGGGCCGCAACAGCGCCGCGGGCAGGAAACGCAGAGGTTCGGGGGCTTGGTGGCGCGGTCTCGCGGCTAGGCGGCTGGCTGCTCGCTGCCATCGTCCTGCAGGCCGGCCTGTTGGCCCTCTTCTTGCGACGCGACGGCCTGCTCTCCTCGAGATGCACAACCTGCGGGGCAGTCTGCAGCGCAGCAGAGCAGCGAGCGCAAGGGGGCTGCAACCTCTGCGGTGACGACGGCGCCGAACACCGGGACGCAGAGCAGCAGGCGGTAGCCCGGTATCGTCCGAGCGCTCTCAGCACGCGTGCTACCTGGTCGAAGGCCCTCGGCGACCTGCTGCTCCCCGGCCTTGGCGGAGTCGCCGCTTCGGTCGATGCTGCCTCTCTGGTGCTGCTCGCGCTCTCCTGTCTCGCGTCGGCTCTGCTGGCGGCACCGGAGCCATGGTGGCCAACGACGGCGGCGGCGGTCGGGCTCCTGCGTGGTTGCGCTGCGGTGCTGCTCGGTCTGTTGTGGTGCGCAATGCTTGGGCGGCTGGTTCGGCTCGTTCGTCGCCCCCATCCCGCGGAGGAGCGATGAGCGCGTCGGACTCTTCGCGGAGCACTGTCTCGCTGGTGCTGCTCTCGGCAGCCTGGGCGATGGGGGGATTTCTGGTGGCGTCGACGCTGATCGAACCGCTCCTGGCCTTCCGCGAGAGCGCGGCTGCAGCGACGCTGCGGCAGGCGCCGGTCGGTCGTGACCATGCTGCTGAAGCCGCCAAGATGGTAATGATTCGCGAGGCAATCGCCGCCTTCCACGAGAACGCCGGACGCTACCCCAAACATCTCGACGAGCTGGTGACAGGCCGATGGCTGGGCGCGGCACAGCTCCGCGCAACGGGTCGGGTCGGACAGCCCTACTTTGCGGCAAACAGCGACGGTTACACGCTCCTTCCGTGGCGGCAGTGAGCGGTTCCGGCGCTGCTTGCGCCGGTGCTTCAATCCTGTAGCGTCTGGCCTCCCTTTTGTGAGGCCGCGGACGCATGAGCTCTCAGTCCTTCGAGTTCGACGACACCAACATTGCCCGCTCGGTCTTCGGCCACCGCGACGAGTTTCTTCGCATCATAGAGCACGAACTCACGGTCGACATCCTCTGGAAGGGGAACAAACTGACCATCACCGGTGACCCCGCCGACGCCGTCATCGCGCGCAATGTGCTGGTTCAACTCTACGGCATCGTCGCAGACGGCTACGCGCTGGGGACGACCGATGTGACCCGCGCCATCAGCCTGCTGAAGGAGGCGCCCGACACCGACCTCCGCCGCATCTTCCTCGACTCCGTCATCACCGGTTCATCCGGCCGAAACATCTCGCCCAAGACGCTCACGCAGAAGCACTACGTAGACGCCATCCGCAACCACCCGCTCGTCTTCGGCATCGGGCCGGCGGGAACCGGCAAGACCTACCTCGCCATGGCGATGGCCGTCTCCGCGCTGCTCAAGCGGAAGGTGAAGCGGATTGTGCTCGCGCGTCCTGCGGTCGAGGCGGGCGAGAAGCTCGGGTTCCTGCCGGGCGACCTTCAGGAGAAGGTGAACCCCTACCTCCGACCGCTCTACGATGCGCTGAACGAGATGCTCGACTTCGAGAAGGCGAGCCAGTGGATGCAGCGGGGTATCATCGAGGTGGCGCCGCTCGCCTTCATGCGAGGCCGCACGCTCAACGACTCCTTCATCATCCTCGACGAGGCGCAGAACGCCACGCGGGAGCAGATGAAGATGTTCCTCACCCGGATCGGATACGGCTCGAGCGCGGTGGTGACGGGCGACGCGAGCCAGATCGATTTGATCGAGAAGCAGACCTCCGGTCTCACCCACGCTGCACGGATCCTCGAAGGGCTCGAGGGCGTTTCGGTGGTGCGGTTCGAAGAGGTGGATGTTGTGCGCCACCCGTTGGTGCGTCGCGTGGTTGCTGCCTACGATCGCCAGGAGGCGCTGGAGCGGGAGCAGGAGCTGCAAGAAGATCCCTACCAGCGCGACCGAGGATACCGGCTCAGGCCCGAGCGCGGGCCGCGCTTCGAGAACCGGGGCTGGAACGAGCCGCGGGATTGGCGGCCGGCGCCGGCTGGGCCCCCAGCGCCGGCGGCCGCAGAGCAGGCAGCAGAGCAGACGGGGGAAGAGCTCCCCAAGGTCGAACCCCAGAAGCCCGAGGGAGAGGCGGAATGATCACACTGATGACACGACGGGGCAAGACAGGGTTGTCTGCAGCGGACCAGGCCTGGTTCCGAAGGAAGCTCGAGGCGCTGCCTGCCTGCAGCTCGCAGCCTGAGAGCGTCGAGGCGACGGTACTTCTGACGGACGACGAGGAGATTCGGCAGCTCAACCGCGACTTCCGCGGATACGACAAGCCCACGGACGTGCTCTCGTTTGCGATGCAGGAGTCGGAAGATGCCTCGGTGACGCCCGATCTGCTCGGCGACATCGCAGTGTCTGTGGAGACGGCGCGCCGGATGGTTGGCAGCGGCGAACATCGTGCGCGGGTCTGTGAGGAACTTGGGCGGGAGACACCCTGGGGCGAGCGTGAAGAGGTGCTCTTCCTGATCGTGCACGGGTACCTCCATCTGCTGGGTTATGACCATGCGACAAAGCGCGACGAGCGCGAGATGAAGGCGGCCGAGCGCAAGGTGTTTTTTCGGCTGATGGGATGGAAGTCGTAGGGCTCCGATCTGCCGATCTTTTGCTCGGTTCGGGTGCAGGATGGCGGTCCATCGAGTGGAACGGGCGGGGAGTTGTGGAAGGTGGCGAATGGGCTTGAGATTCGCCGATTTTCAACCTTCGACAAATCCCGAAGCGAGATGGCACGGCATCTGCAATCGGCGGCAATGAACACCCGTAACCATCTGAAAATAGGTGGCGGAACAATCGGTGAGGCGGCGACGCAGGGGTGAAGCGTTTGCGTTGACAAGCTCTCTCCGCGGGTGGCAGAAAGGGGGTCCAACCTCGACACCGAATGTCCACATCTTGTGGTCATGAGAACGGCACCCCACATGATGTTGCGACAGCCCCGCCAAAAAGTTGCTCCCCGCCCGCCGGCACCGCAAGGTGATCCGCGTGGTGGGCAAAGCGGCCACCTGCAGCGCCCGCCGCGTCTGCTGGTTTCGAGGGCTGTCTAACCACACACCGGTTCGTCCAGTGTGCGCTCCTCGGGCTCCCGCTCGAACGATCACCCGTCACTTCTGAATTCAACGCCTCCTTTCAAACTGCTCGCATCAACTCCTTGAAGGTCATCCATGAAGTTCACGCGCCACTTCACCACCGCCGGCACCGACCCCTACGCCAAGCTCTCCTTCACCGAGCGGACGAGCGAAATCCGCAACCCTGACGGCACGGTGGTCTTCAAGGCGGAAAGGGTGGGTGTCCCGGAGGGATGGACCCAGACCGCGACCGACATTCTGGCGCAGAAGTACTTTCGCAAGGCGGGTGTTCCGAAGGCGCTGAAGCGGGTAGCCGAGGCTGGCGTACCGGAGTGGCTGCAGCCGATGGAGGCAGACGAAGAGGCGCTGGCCGGTCTCGACCTCAAGGCGCGGACGACCGGCGAGACCGACGCGCGCCAAGTCTTCGACCGCATGGCGGGCTGCTGGGTCTACTGGGGCTTCAAGCACAACTACTTTTCGAGCGAAGAGGACGCGCGGACCTTCTTCGACGAGATGCGCTTCATGCTCGCGGCGCAGATCGCGGCACCCAACTCCCCGCAGTGGTTCAACACGGGCCTCCACTGGGCCTACGGCGTCAACGGTCCGTCGCAGGGCCACTACTATGTGGATCCGGTCACCGGCGAACTCACGGCCTCCGTCGACGCCTACACCCACCCGCAGCCGCACGCCTGCTTCATCCAGAGCGTCAACGACGACCTGGTGAATGAGAACGGCATCATGGACCTGTGGACCCGCGAGGCACGCCTCTTCAAGTATGGCAGCGGCACGGGCACAAACTTCTCGATGATCCGTGGTGAAGACGAGCGCCTTTCGGGCGGCGGTCGTTCGAGCGGCCTGATGAGCTTCCTGGCGATCGGCGACCGCGCTGCCGGAGCCATCAAGTCGGGTGGCACGACCCGTCGGGCAGCCAAGATGGTCTGTCTCGATCTCGACCATCCCGATGTGGAGGCCTTCGTCGACTGGAAGGTGACGGAGGAGCAGAAGGTTGCATCGCTGATGGCCGGCTCCAAGTCGATCAAGAAGGCGCTGCTCCGCGTGTTCGACGCCTGCGCTGCAGTGCCCGATGCCGCGATCAAGTTCGATCCGAAGAAGAACGGCCAGCTCGCTACCGCACTCCGTGCAGCGATCGAGGGTGGCACGCCGTCGAACCTTATCGCCCGCGTGCTTCAGCTCGCGAAGCAGGGCTTCACGAAGATGGACTTCGAGGCCTACGACACCGACTGGAACGGCGAAGGCTACCGCACCGTTGGCGGCCAGAACTCCAACAACTCCGTGCGGGTCCCGAACCGGTTCTTCAAGGCCATCGACGAACCCGGCTCCACCTGGCCGCTCGTTCGCCGCACCGACGGCAAGATTCAGCGCGAACTCGACCCCCGTGAGCTCTGGGACCGCATCGCCTACTCGGCCTGGGCCTGCGCCGACCCGGGTCTGCAGTATGACACGACCATCAACGAGTGGCACACCTGCCCCACCGATGGTCCCATCCGTGCGAGCAACCCCTGCTCCGAATACATGTTCCTCGACGATACGGCCTGCAACCTCGCGAGCATCAACCTCGCCAAGCTGCACACGCCCGCTGGCTTCGACATTGAGGCCTACCGCCACGCCATCCGCCTCTGGACCGTCGTCCTCGAGGTGAGCGTGCTCATGGCGCAGTACCCGAGCCGCCAGATCGCTCAAAACTCCTACGAGTTCCGTACGCTCGGACTGGGCTACGCCAACATCGGCACCCTGCTGATGATCAACGGCATCCCCTACGACAGCGAGCGCGCCTGCGCCTGGACCGGTGCCCTCACCGCCATCCTGACCGGCGAGTCCTACGCGACCTCCGCCGAGATGGCCTCCGAGCTGGGCCCCTTCCCAGGCTATGTGCGGAACGCTGAGCCCATGCTCCGCGTCATCCGAAACCACCGCCGCGCTGCCTACGCCGCAGCTCCGAGCGAGTATGAGGGACTGACCATCAAGCCCATGGGCATCGACGCCCGCCTCTGCCCTGCCCCACTCCTGGAGGCCGCACGCACCGCCTGGGACCGCGCCCTCGAGGCCGGTCAGGCACACGGCTACCGCAATGCCCAGGTCTCGGTCATCGCCCCGACCGGCACCATCGGCCTCGTCATGGACTGCGACACCACCGGCATCGAGCCCGACTTCGCCCTCGTGAAGTTCAAGAAGCTCGCCGGCGGCGGCTACCTCAAGATCATCAACCAGTCGGTCCCCGCGGCCCTCGAGCGGCTCGGCTACGGTGCAGTGCAGGTCGACGAGATCATCAGGCACGCAACGGGCAACCTGACCTTCAAGGGCGCGCCCGGCATCAACCACGACTCGCTCCGTGCCAAGGGCTTCACCGACGAGGTTCTTGCGAAGCTCGAGGAGCAGGCCCCGTGGGCCTTCGACATCCAGTTCCTCTTTAACCCCGCCACCCTGGGCACCGCCTTCTGCACCAACAGCCTCTCCTTCTCGGAGAAGGAGATGGCCGACCCAAGCTTCAACATGCTTGGTCGCCTCGGCTTCACCCGCGACCAGATCGGCGCAGCCAATCGCTTTGTCTGCGGTACCATGGCTGTCGAGGGTGCACCCCACCTCAAGGACGAGCACCTGCCCGTCTTCGACTGCGCTACCAAGTGCGGCGCATCTGGCACCCGCTACATCGACCCCATGGGCCACGTCCGCATCATGGCGGCAGCGCAGCCCTTCATCAGCGGCGCCATCTCCAAGACCATCAACATGCCCAACACCGCCACGGTGGAGGATGTGAAGATGATCTACCGCGAGAGCTGGAGCCTGATGACCAAGGCCATCGCCCTCTACCGCGACGGCAGCAAGCTGTCGCAGCCGCTCAACTCGGTGGCCGATGCGGACGAGGTGATTACGAGCGCGCTCGAGGCCGCCGCTTCGTCCGCTGAGGACCATGTCCGGTTGCCGGCTCCTTCGGCCGTTGAGCAGATTGTCGCACGCGCTGTCGCAGAGCGGGTTTCGCGCCGCCGTCGCCTGCCCAACCGCCGCACCGGCTACATCCAGAAGGCCACGGTCGGCTCGCACAAGGTCTACCTCCACACCGGTGAGTATGCCGACGGCACACTCGGCGAGATCTTCGTCGACGTCCACCGCGAGGGCGCCGCGCTCCGCAGCCTCATGAACTGCTTCGCCATCGCCGTCTCGCTCGGCCTGCAGCATGGCGTGCCGCTCGACGAGTTTGTGGACGCCTTCGTCTTCACCCGCTTTGATCCCTCCGGCCCGGTAGATGGCAACGAGAACATCAAGTTCTCCACCTCCATCATCGACTACATCTTCCGCGAACTCGGCGTGAGCTACCTCGGTCGCAACGACCTTGCCCATGTCTCCCCCGAGGACGCCTACTCCGGCAGCATCTCGACCGGCAGCAGCACCCGCGAAGATTCCGAAGACATGGAGTCGGCCGCACTCTACGAGTCCTACCGCGACAACTACGACTCCACGCCGCGCGGCACAGCGTCGCGCTCGCCGGCGAGCAAAGGCTTTACCCGCACCCCCACCGACCCCTTCGCCACGGTCGACAGTGATGCAACCGAGACAGTCGTTGTTACCCAGGTGGTCGAGAGCCGCGCCACTGCCGATGGCGGCGTGACCAAGCTCAGCGCCTCGAAGATGGCCCGCATGAAGGGCTACGAGGGCGAGTCCTGCGGCGGCTGCGGAAACTTCACCCTCGTGCGCAATGGCACCTGCCTCAAGTGCGACACCTGCGGCAGCACCAGCGGCTGCTCGTAGGCGTGCATACGCGCCGCTCCTTGCTCCTCACTGCTGCCTCCGTGGCGCTGGCGGGCTGCAGAGCGGCTGTTCCATCATCCGGCGCGGCTCCTCAAGCCCCGCCTCAACCTGGCTCCGGCAGCACGGCCGCCAGCGTTACGGAGAGACCGTTGAAGACCATCCAAGTCTGGCACGACTTTACCTGCCCCTGGTGTGCCATCGGCCTCCACAACCTGCACACCGCCCTCACACAGCTCGGGCAGGCGAACGGGACGGTCTCGTTTGAGCCCTACCTTCTCTCTGCAGACACCCCCGCAGAGGGGCGTGACCTCCGCGCCCACCTCGGTGCCAAGTATGGTTCCGTACAGGTCGAAGGGATGATCAACCGCGCTGTGGAGGCCGGCAAGGCCTACGGCGTGGCGTTGCACTTCGACATCATCCGCATCTCGCCGCAGACGATTCCGGCGCATGCGCTCGTGGCAGCGGCTCCGGCGGAACTGCGTTGGGGCTTGGTCGAACAGCTGCATGCAGCCTACTTCCAACGCGGCGAGAACATCGGCGACCAAACGGTGCTTGCCTCCATTGCGACGGCGTCCGGTATCGATGCGGCGCTTGCCGCAGCTGCCTTTGACCCCGCGCAGGGTGCGGCTGTCCGCCAGCGCGCCGCGACGATCTCGATGCTCGGCATTCAAGGCGTACCCCACTTCAAAATTGGCGGACGTCCGCTGCATGGTGCACAACCCCCTGAGGCATTCGTCGCTGCGTTGACAGCCTAGCCGCCGCTGGGTTGAATGTTCGGAACAAGGATGCGTCTGCCGCCTCACAGCCGTTCCGTCCTACCCCACGCGAGAGTCACCATGCGCCATTCTTCCAGCCTGCTCGTCGCCTCTCTCGTCTCCCTCGGACTCCTTGCCTCCGCCTGTACGGCGAAGATTGCGACGGCGGAGTACGAGAAGCGGGCCACCGACTACGCCAAGGACAAGGTGGAGGAAATGCTCCCCGACGGCATCACGATTCAGGGGCTGAACGACACCAAGTCGAGCGCATCAAACCAGAAGTCAGCGCCCGTGAAGAAGCTCGGGCAGACCGGTGCTGAAGGTTCAGGCGATGGGTCGGGCGAGGGCTCCGCAGAGGGTTCTGGCACCGACACGCTGGTGGGAAATGCCAAGCCCGTGACCCCCATTCTTGCTACCCCGACTGTGACAACACCGCCGCGGCCTGTGACCTCGTGGAACGCCATCACCTTCGGCGGAGGCAACGGCCTCTCCTGCGCCTCAGCCGTCATCATCACGGGCGCCAAGGACCGCATGCTCGGAACGCAGTCGGAGTACTACTGGCTCAGCAAGGTCTACCCCTCCTACAAAGAGAAGCGGTTCGGCGAGGGGCTCTGCGGCGACAAGAAGACCCACGTGCGCGAGATCACCACGGCGGCCGGCGCGTCGGTCGAGGTCATCTTCGACATCTCGAGCTTCGCCCCCTGAGACGTTCAGACGAACCAGGACGAGCGCGGAAGGTCGAACCAGGCGAGCCCTGAGAGCGGCCAGCGTTGGACGACGATCGCTCCCTCCGAGACCTCCAGAAAGAGCCCGACGCGGGCTGCCTCGTGTCGGAGCGGCAGCAGCAGTTCAACGCAGTGCTGCCAAGCGCCGTGCGCCTCCTCGCAGCCCTCTGCGAGGCGTAGGGTCGCCTCCACGCCCTGGTCGTCTGTGAGCCGGCAGAGCACCGTCCGGCTGCCTCCGCCGATGGCCGCCTCACCGTCGAGCCGAAGGTAAAGGCCGGCGCGACCGCGCATGAGGCGCATGGTCCGAAAGACGGGCGACGCAAGGTTCATGGCCCCGCGCGGAATGACCTCGATCGCTGCCGAGTCGCGCCACTCGAAGAAGTGGCTGTCGCGGCCATCGAGTTGCGCTTCACCAAGCCCGATCGGATGACTCGGAAGCTGCGCTACCGCCGGCGCTGCGACCACGGGCTCCTCGAGCGCGAGCGGCGGCTGCAGGCCGAGCGCGGTGTAGACCGAGCGGCAGTGGCCGCGGAAGAGCTGGTCGAACTCCTCGTCCATCTGGCTGTCGAAGTCGTCGCCATACCACCAGAACCAATCGGAGCCCTCGGCGCGGTCTAGGGAGCGGCGGGCCGTGGCAGCGGCCTCTGCGGTAACCTGCGGTGAGGTGACGGCGGCTGCAAAGGCCGCGCGGGTTGCGATGAGAAGCTCCCACCCGCGGTTCTTTGCAGCAGACCCAATCCAGATGCGGAAGGAGGCCGAGATCCAGGAGCCGCTATGGAGGTTTCGGAGCTGGCCTGCGCTGTGTCTCTCGAGCGACGCGGAGGCGGTTACGGTCTGCAGCCCGGGCGCGGCAGCCACGCCAGCGTAGAGCGCCTCGAGGAAGAGAGAGCCGTCCTGCTCGTAGCTCTCCCAGGCGTTCTCGCCGTCGAGGATGATGGTCACCAGCGGCCGCGCGAGCCCAGAGGCTGCAGCGACCCGTTGCGCGCCTTCGATGAGATCGCGGGCGGCCTCGTCGGCAGGGTTGGAGGCGTAAGCGAAGCCGATGCGATCGCTCAGTTCGTGGTTGCGGAAGAAGAGGTTCACGCTGCCGTTCGCGGTCGTGATGGCCCACGGCTGGCAGCGCTGCTCGCCCCATGCCCCGTCCGGCCGCTCCGAGCGCTGCAGCACCTCGTCGTCGGAGGCGATCCAGCGCCGCCCCTCCGCGGCGAAGGCCTCTGCGGCAGCAGGCGATACCGAGCCCTCTGCCGGCCACATGCCCGATGCGCGAACCCCGAAGAGCTGCTCGCCCCAGGCGAGCGCCATACGGATATGATGCGCCGCATCTGCGGGCTCGCGCATGGGCGGGTGCGGGAGCGGCGCCTGCGGCAGCGCTACTTGGGCCGCGTCGGAGTCGATGAGGAGCGGCAGGATGGGGTGGCCGTGGGGCGTGAGCGACAGCTCCACCTGCCCGCGCGCGATCAGGCTGCCCCACATCGCGACGGCGGCCGCAGCCACCTCGCGCTGAAGGTCAAGCACCGCAGTGATATCCGCAGCATCGAAGCCACGCTCCTTGCTCCGGAGCGACGCCACGAGCGGGTAGTCGGCGGTCGCACCAAAGCCGAACCACTGCAGGTTGAAGAGCAGCTGCAAATCGCGCAGATCTGCATCGCTGAAGCGGGCCACGGCCGCCTCATCGAAGCTATCCCCGCGGAGCGCGAGCAGCTCCGCGTACCGCGGCTGGGTGCGCACGCAGCGCTCCCAATGGCAGGAGAAGAAGTGACGGACGATGAAGCTCCGCTCCTCGTCCGTTAGGCGCTCAGGCGGCGTTGACGACAGCCGCTCCCACCGATCGGTCGCCCCGCCAATCAGCGCCGCGAGCTGCTCCAGAAGCACCCCTGAGAAGTTCGCTACAGACCGAACGGAACTGTGCCGCAGGAGCATCCAGGCCATGTCATAGTAGGACTTCGTGGCGTGAAGCCGAACCCACGGAAGGCGTGCCTCTTTGCTCCCCTCCAGCGCATAGTGGGGCTGGTGAAAGTGCCAGACAAAGAGGAGGTCGAGGCCGGCAGGCGGCGCGTGCGGCTGCATCAAGGTTGAATCCGTAGGCCCTTGGGCGCCACCGCGATGCCCTCCTCGGTGACGGTCAGGCCGCGGGCCCGATCGTGGTCATGGTCGAAGCCAACGCGGGCGCCCGGCTCCACCACCACATTCTTGTCGAGGATGGTCCGAAAGAGCTGCGCATGTCGGCCCACCTCCACGCCTTCGAAGAGGATGCTGCTCTCCACCCGCGAGTAGGAGCGGACGCGGACGAGTGGGCTGAGGATGGAGCGGTAAACCATGCCGCCGGAGACGATGGTGCCCTCGCTCACGAGCGACTCGACGGCCGATCCAACCCGGTTGGAAGCGATGTCATCGTGCACGAACTTTGCCGGCGCGAGCTGGTGATAGTCAGTGCGGATGGGCCACTGCCGATTGTAGAGGTCGAGGACGGGGAGCACGGAGACGAGGTCCATGGAGGCCTCGAAGTAGCTGCCAACACTGCCCACATCGCGCCAGTAGCCCCGCTCGCGCTCCTGCTGACCCGGCACATGATTCTGCGAGAAGTCGTAGGCAAAGACCGCCCTTCCCTCGCTCAGCATGGTGGGGATGATGTCGCGACCGAAGTCGTGATCGGAGGGCTCGCGTACTGCATCGGTACGCACCTGGTGCTCGAGCGCCGTGCGGGTGAAGAAG
>CAIQPA010000081.1 GCA_903873545.1 uncultured delta proteobacterium | reverse complement strand
CGGATCCGGCAGGGCCTGATCCGCCTTCGGAATCAGCTCGACTGACGCCGGGAACCGTGCCGTTCTGCGACCCGTCGCGCCGATCCGCCGCGCCCTCGCCGTCTGGTACCGGAAGAGCGCCCGCGACCTCCCGTGGCGGCGGACGAAGGACCCTTACGCGGTCTGGGTCTCCGAGGTCATGCTCCAGCAGACCCGCGTAGAGACTGTGCGCCGCTACTGGGACCTCTGGCTCGAGACCTTCCCCACCGTCGCCTCCCTCGCCTCCGCCTCCACCGAGGCCGTCCTCTCCCAGTGGCAGGGGCTCGGCTACTATCGACGCGCCCGCAACCTCCAGGCCGGCGCTATCTTCATCGTTGAGCAGCTCGGCGGAGCTATCCCAACCACCGCGGAGGGCTGGAAGACGGTACCCGGCGTTGGCCCCTACACCGCTGGCGCCATCGCCTCGATCGCCTTCGGAGAGCCCGTCCCCGCCGTCGATGGCAACGTCCTCCGCGTGCTCTCCCGCTGGCTCGCCCTCGAACTGCCGATCGACGGAAAGACCGGGCGCACTGCCATCGATAGCCTCGCCGCCGACCTCGCCGCCGGACCTCGCCCCGGTGCCTGGACCCAGGCCCTCATGGAGCTCGGCGCCACCCTCTGCACCCCCACCTCGCCCGCCTGTCTGCTCTGCCCGGTGTCGGCTGGCTGCGCCGCCGCTGCGATGGGTGAGCCCGCCCGCTTCCCCCTCAAAGCCAAGGCCAAGGCGCCGCGCGAAGAGCACCGCTTCGCTCTCGCCCTCATGCAGCCGGAGACAGGCGCCGAATGGTGGGTCCAGCGCGACGAACAGGGGCTCCTCGGAGGACTATGGGAGTTCCCGCTTCTGGCCTCCGTCGAAGCGGCGGAGGACGTGTCGGCCTCGCTCACCCACCACGGCGACCTCCTCCACATCTTCACCCACATCCGCCTCTCGGTCACCCTCTGCTCCGCGACGGAGGATCCCACAGAGCCTCCGATTCCCGTCGGCTACCAGACCGGCCGCTGGGTCCTCCCCGAAGAGCGCGAGACCCTCCCCCAGAGCCGCCTCATGCGCAAACTCCGCGAAAGACTCCTACTCCCGCTCGGCTGACCATTCCTTGCGACAGCGCCGCTCCCGCTGCTATCGAGCCAACCAGCGCCAACGCCACCTCGAGGACCTCCGTGACCCAGCCGACGCCCAGCCCCAAAAAGGTCTTCATCGAGACCTACGGCTGCCAGATGAATATCTCCGACACCGAGCTCATCCTCGGCTCGCTCGCCACGGTCGGCTACCAGTCCACCACGCGACTCGACGAGGCCGATCTCATCCTCATGAACACCTGCGCCGTGCGCGAAAAGGCCGAAGAGCGCGTCTACGGACGCGCCGCGCAGCTCCGACGCTTCAAGAACGGTAACCCCGACCTCATCATCGGAATCACCGGCTGCATGGCGGAGCATCTCAAGGAGAAGATCCTCGACGAGGCCCCCTACATCGACCTCGTCGTTGGCCCCGATGCCTACCGCCGCCTCCCGGAGCTCGTCGGGCGCGCAGGCCAGGGCGACCCCATCCTCGATGTCCGGCTCGACAAGGGCGAGACCTACGAGGGCATCTCGCCGACCCGCTCCGAGGGCGTGACCGGCTGGATCACCATCCAGCGCGGCTGCGACAAGTTCTGCACCTTCTGTATCGTCCCCTATACCCGCGGCCGCGAGCGTGGAACCTCGCCCCGCGAGGTGCTCCGTCAGGCCCACGAGCTCGCCGAGATGGGCTTCAAGGAGCTCACCCTCCTCGGCCAGACCGTGAACTCCTACCGCTACGAAGAGGTCGACTTTGCAGACCTCCTCCGCACGGTCGCACAGGTCCCCGGCATTGAGCGCATCCGCTTCACCTCGCCCTATCCCATCGACTTCAGCGACAAGCTCATCGCCACCATCGCCGAGCTCCCCAACGTGCCCGATGCGGTCCACCTCCCGCTCCAGTCGGGCTCCGACCGCATCCTCACCGAGATGCGACGCGGCTACACGCTCGAAGAGTTCCGGGTGCTCGTTCACAAGCTCCGGGCCGCCATGCCCGAGGTCTCCATCTCGACCGACATCATCGTCGGCTTCCCCGACGAGACCGAGGAGGACTTCCGCGCCACCTGCGCCGCCCTCGAGGAGTTCGCCTTCGATTCGGCCTTCATGTTCGCCTACTCGGAGCGCGAAGGCACCTACGCCAGCAAGAAGATCCCCGACTCCATCTCCGAAGCCACCAAGAAGCAGCGGCTCATCGAGATCATCGCCATGCAGGAGCGGATCAGCGGCGAGCGCTTTGCGCGCCAGCGCGGCCGCACAGTCGAGGTGCTCGTCGACGGCCCCTCTCGGCGCGCGCCCGACCAATACTTCGGCCGCGCCCGGGACTTCAAGGCGACCCTCTTCTCCTCGCCGCATGAGCTCAAGCAGGGCTCCATCGTGCAGGTCCTTGTCCATAACACCTCGAGCCACTCCCTCTTCGGAACGCTCGTGACAGACGCGCCGGTCGAGGCTGAAGCATGTCTGTAGTCGTCCGACTGGTCCGTCACGCCGAGAGCGAAGGCAACCGCGAGAAGAAGCTGGTTGGCTGGCTCGACCTGCCGCTCTCCGAGCGCGGCCTGCGCCAGGCCGAGGCGCTGCGCGACGCGCTCGGTAACCTCAAGCCCGAAAGCCTCTGGTCCTCCGACCTCACCCGCGCGGTGCATACGGCGCGCATCGCCTTCGGTGAGCCCGTGCAGGACGCTGCCATCCGCGAGATGGACTTCGGCGAGCTCGACGGCCTCACCTTCGACCGCATCCCGCCGGAGTATCTCGCGCCGCTTATGACGTTTGGCGAGTTTCAGTCGCCGGGCGGTGAGTCGATGGCGGTCTTCCAACAGCGCATCTTCGCCTTCTTTGATGGCCTGCCTGCAGGAGAGCATGTGGTGGTCGCCCACGGCGGCGTGCTCCGCGTCGTAGGCGAACTGTTTGGCCGCACCCGGTATGCGGGCAACACCGGCTGGCTGCGCTTCCGCTGGCATGAGCGCGAGCTGCTCGAGAGCTGGGATCCCGAGCAGCCCTCCTAGGTCGTCGAGCGGGGCAAAAACGAAAGAACCCGCTTCGCAGCAGGCCTTCGTCGTCGACCAGCAGAGCCGGTCAGCAGCACCGACCGGCAGCGCCGGCCAGCGGGGGCTTAGCCCTGGTTGGTGCAGACGCTGATGCTGTAGGTGATGCACTCAGCTGCGCCCTCGGCGTTGGCGCGGAGGATGAACGAGCCGCCCACGATTTCGGTGGGGATGTAGTTGAGCTCGACAAGGCCCGGCGTGGTGGCAGAGGCGGTGCCAGCCAGGATGATGGTACCGGCCGAGTCGAGGAGGTCGAAGGAGACACCCTCGGCATCGGCCTGAAGGAAGGAGACAAGCGAGGTGCCGGCGCCGGCGACGAAGGTGAAGTAGTCGGCGTTGTTCGACTGGGCGACAAGGCCCTCGAAGGTCAGCGAGCCGGTGAGGCAGGAGGTGGGCTCGATGTTGCGGGCCGAGAGGAGGCTGTCGGTCTCGCCGGCGTCGTCGGTGCAGCTGGTGCAGATGCTGCTGCAGCCGTCGCCGTCGTTGACGTTGCCGTCATCGCAGGACTCGGCGGTGTCAACCGCGCCGTCGCCGCAGGCCGGGTCAGTGCCCGAGCCGCTGCCCGAACCCGAGCCGCTGCCCGAACCCGAACCGCTGCCCGAACCCGAGCCGCTGCCCGAACCGGTGGAGTCCGTGCCGGTGCAGGCGCGGAAGTCGTCGATGCAGTTGGCGGCCTGGCACTCGCTGCAGGCGCGCGAGTCAGGGTCGGCGGCGCAAGGGGCAAGGCAGTTCGTGATGGAGCAGACCACCACACCAGCGTAGCAGCCGGCGCACTCGTTGCTGAGGCCCGTCTCCTCCGCCACGCAGGCGCCGGCACAGGCGCCCGGGTCGGCATCGCCAAGACAGCCAAGGCCGCAGCCCTGAGCCGCGTCCGTGACGGCCGAGGAGCCGTCGCCGGCGAGGACCGCGCGGTCGGCGTCGTTGAGGCAGAGGTCGGTCGTGGGGCCAACGGTGGTGTCCTCGGTGCCGGTGTCGGTCACGCCGGTGTCCTCGGTGCCGGTGTCGGCCGTGCCCGTGTCCTCGGTGCCGGTGTCGGCCGTGCCCGTGTCCTCGGTGCCGCTGCCCGAACCGCTGTCCTCGGTGCTCGTGTCACCGGTGGTGGTCGTCTTGCTCTCCTTGTCGTCGCCGCATGCAGCGAGCGCCGAAAGGAGACCCATGGCGAGAGAAATACGAAGCGTCGTGCTGGTCATGGCTGCTACTCACTTTTCAAATGGAGGTTGCGACGACAGTGCGTCGAACGGGAAGAGAAAGATCTTCACTGTCACTGAACCAGATTTAGGCCTCAAAAGCAAGAAATCTGGCCCCGCTGCGACCGTTCTACCAGCGCACAGTGTAGCCGCCCTGCGCCAGAGGTGACCGGCCGACGATGGCAACGTAGTAGGTCCCCGCTGACGAAATCCGGATGTCGAGGGGCTGCGTTGTGGCGCCGATGCTCCCCGAAATCGTTACCCCGTCCCAGCCATCGCGCAGCAGATAGACAGCCAGTTCGGGGCTCGATACGGTCGCACTTGCGGTCAACTGCGCCCCGTCGGCCAAAGCCCCGATGCGCATGATGTCTACATCGCCGGCGCACAGCTGCCCCGACTTCGGCGTCCCCTGACGGAGCGCCGCCGCGTTTGCGATGCTGCTGTCGCCCGCACCGGTCTCGTCGTCTGTACAGGCAGGAAGCGGAAGCCCGATGACCGCCAGCGCCGTCTTGTCGGCCGCACCCAGACTTGCCGTGGTCCGAAGCCCGAACAGTGCCGCCCCGCCCGTCGCCCGCTGGCGCACCCAGGCCTGCCTGAGCCATGGCTTGCCCGAAGCTGTCGTCATCACGAATCCCGCCCCGCGAACCGTGTCGGGCCAGGCCTCGAGCACCGCATCCTGCGAGACGCCCGTGCCGCTCACCGCCCAGACTACCTGGTTGCCGTCCGCCGTCGCCTGCCAATAGTCGTTGCTCCCGCAGAGACGGTTCGCCGCAGCAAAGGGCAGGCTGCCGAGCAGCGCCGGTGCCGCCGGGCCGTTGTTCGGCTCGAAGAGGTCGCCCGTACAGGCTGCGGTCGCATGGTCCGAGATGGCAACCGTCACGCCCGAACTGGCCGTCGCGGTTACCTTCACTGCATTCTTGCTCGAGCTCTTTCGGAAGGCGGCGCCATTCGGAAAGGAAAAGGCCGTGCCGTCGGCCGCGCCTGCCGTCGATGCGGTGAAGGTGGTCCCCGTGAGGGTTCCGATCGTGAGCGTCACGCTCGCGCTCCCCGACGAGAGCGCGACGATCGTCGCCGCGCCCGTGGGCAGTGAGAGCACCGTTCCGGCCGCGCAGGCGCGGAAGGAGTAGCCGCCGGGCGATGCGTTCAGCACCACGCCGCAGCCGTTGCAGCTTGCTTCGGGCGCGCCATCGCAGTCGTTGTCCACGCCGTCACACTGCTCGGTGCGAACGGTCGGGCTCGAAGCGCTGTCGTAGGGCCGGCAGTCTGTGGCGGTTGCGCATGCAGGCCCGGCACCGTCGCTGTCGGGGTCGAAGCAGGTCGGCGCAGCGACGCAACTGCCGAACGCGCAGGCCTCGCCGCCCGGGCAGGCCGTCGCCGCCGACCAGCGCAGGCAGCCTGTCGCATCGGGCAGACACTGCCGCACGCTGCTGCCCACACACTCTGTCGCGTCGAGCGAACAGTCATCTACGCATCCGCCGCAGACCTGATTCTCGTCCACAAAGAGGTTGCAGTCGTTGTCTTGGCCATCGCAGATCTCCGTTGCGCCGGGAAAGTTGCGGGCGTTTGAGTCGTCGCAGTCCCGCTGCGCACCGCAGCGCGGCGAGAAGGTGTCGCCATCCTCATCGGGGCAGGAGGCGTTGCAGGCGCCCGTCCCGCTATCGCAGCTCTCGCCCGTTGCGCAGTCTGACGCAGCTCCCCAGTTGCCGCAGTTCCGCGCGTCCACCGCACACTGCACCACCCTGTCGCCCTCGCAACGGCTCTGGCCTGCAACGCAGTCAGGATTGCAGGGCAGGCAGGCAAGGACGTTGTCGGCCCCTCCGTCGCAGTCGTTGTCGATGCTGTCGCCGCACTCCTCGGTCGCGCCGGGGTTGATGTTCGGGTCGGCATCGTTGCAGTCGGCTCCCGCCGCGCAGCCCTCTCCGAACTCATCTCCGTCGCGGTCGCGGCAGCCCGAGCTGTCGGCAGTTCCGGTGTCGTTCGCTCCGTCGTCGGCCGTCACGGGCGAGGTGCCGAGCTGATCGCAGGCTTGAAGCAGACCCCCGAGCAGGAGTAGGGCAGGCAGGCTGCCTCGCAGCATCGACCGAAAATTCTCAAAACAGGAACGCATCATGGCTTTGCTCGAAGTGCTGACGAACGACATGAAAGAGGCGATGAAGGCGCGGGCCGCAGAGCGCCTCAACACCATCCGTCTCCTTATCTCCGATCTCAAGACCGAACGCATCAACAAGATGCGCGACCTCACCGCCGAAGACGAACTCGACTTCCTCTCCCGTCAGGCCAAGCGCCGCCGCGAGAGCATCGAATCCTTCGACGCCAACGATCGCGCCGAACTGGCCGACATCGAGCGTGCCGAACTCGCGGTCATCGAGACCTACCTCCCCAAGCAGCTCTCCGTCGATGAGGTCCGCGAGGTCATCACCGCAACCATCGCCGAGCTCGGAATCACCTCCAAGAAGGAGGTCAACAAGCTCATGGCCCCCCTCATGGCTAAGCTCAAGGGCCGCTTCCCCGGCAAGGATGTGAAGCCCCTCGTCGAGTCGCTCCTCCCCGAATAGCCCTCGCGGCTACCGCGTGAAGGTGCGCGGCGAGCCCTGCAGCTCGTAAGGCAGGCCTCCGCAGCTCGTCGCGTCGATGGCGTAGCTGCGAATCGTATGGGTTCCGGCTCCGAGCGCTGCAAGCACAGCAGGGTCGTGGTCGTAGGCATAGCCGTGGAGCGCTGTTCCACCACAGACCCCTGCGGTCACCAGATCGGTCCGGTTCTGGTCGGCGGTGACCGTCCGGTAAATCGGAGCGCCACCGCCGTTGGCGTAGTAGGCGACCAGAATCTGCAGCGAGGTGCTCCAACTATCGGGGTCGCAGCTCCAGCCGCCGAAGCCCGTTGAGGTGATGTTGTCGAGGTATCCGCTCGGGACCGTCGGCGTGGTCGAGATGCGCACCGCATCGATGGTGTACCCGTCGTCAATGACGCTGAAGTCGCTGGTGAAGTTGAAGCCCAAGCGCGTTGCAGCGCTCAAGCAGCTCGCGGGGATGCTCTGGTTGACGGTCGTCGCCGAACCGTAGGATCCTGAGATGAGTGAGCCAACGCTGTTCCAGGTCCCACCCGCCGGTCGGCACTGCACCGTGATGCCATCGTAGGTGGGCTCGGTGTAACCGCGAACCTTGAAACTCAGGCTCACGTTACAACCGCCACATTGGGATGCATCGACATCGACGTTCCAGCGGGCGCGCGCACTGGCTCCGTTGGAGTAGCCGTACGTGCCGAGGTCGAAGTCATAGTCATCGGGAAGATAGGAGAGCCCCCACGCGCCAGTTGACGCATAGGTGGTTGAGCGAGCCCAGTCGGGGTCAAGCGCCCAGCCCGCCGTGTCTGTCTCAAAGCTCCAGAAGGGGGCGCCCGGTACGGCCGCAAAGCCGCTGCCACAGGAGCCGCAGGAGGCGATACCGCCCGTGATGGAGCAGCCGCCGCCACAGTCTGTCGCAACCTCCGTGTAGCTGCAGCCGCTCGCGCCGCACGCACCCACCGCGGCATAGTTCACCGCACGGTTGGCGTCGCAGCGGGAAGGCGGCGGCGTGTCGCAACGATCACAGTAGGCAGAGGTGCCGTCGACTGTGCAGGAGGCGTCACTGCCGCACGCCTCGAGGTCGCTCCACGCGCCCGTCTGCGGCGCGCAGTTTCCACCTGTGCAGAGCGGTGTCGTCACCTGCTGCTGCGCACGCGCGCCACAGCCCGCCCCATCGCAACGGAAGGCCGTGATCGCTGCTCCGCAGGCCGTGCCGTCGGCTGCATCGCGCAGCGAGCAGAGGCCCGTTCCATCGCAGCTATCCGCGGCGCTGCAGGCCGTGGTCGTGGACGAGCCACAGGCTGTCCCGGCCGTCGCGAAGGCGTCGTTCGGACAGCTGCCCGCGCCATCGCACCGCTCCGTTGCATCGCAGCCACTGACGGCATCGCGACAGACCACGGTCGACGCCTTCGGTCGGGGGTTGCAGCTCCCCACACCGTCGCAGCTGTCGGCATCATCGCAGACGCCAGACAGGCTGCTGCCGCAGCTTGCGCCCTCTGCCGTGAAGTTGGGCGAGCACGCACCGTTTCCGTCGCAGAGGTCGCCGCCGTCGCACGGCCCCGTTGCCAGCGCGCCGCAGCCGGAGCCGACGACCCGGTGGTTGGGTTGGCAGTCGCCGAGCGCGTTGCAGCTGTCGGCGTTGTCGCACTCGCTCACGGCGCTCGAGCCGCAGAGCGTTCCGGGAGGTAGCAGCGGTCCGCCGCCGCAGGCGCCGCCGCCATCGCAGAAGCCGGCTCCCTCGCAGGGGCTGCTCGCGACCAGGCAGGTCGTTCCCGCGGCGAGGGGGTTGCTCAGGCAGCGGCCCGCACCATCGCAACTGTCGGGGGTGTCACATTCCGTTGCTGTGAGATCGCCGCAGGCGGTACCACCGGGCTGAAGCGCATCGGCGCCGCAGCCTCCGCGCCCGTCGCAGAACTCGGCTACATCGCAGTCGCTCGCGGCAGGCCGGCAGACGGCTGTGGTGGGCGCCAGGTTGGCAACGCAGCGACCGAAGAGATCGCAGCTGTCCGGCGCATCACAGGCCGACCTGCTCGCCGAACCGCAGGCGCTCCCTACAGGGGCCAACTGCGTCGAACAGCCACCTGTACCGTCGCAGACATCCGGGGCGTTGCATTCGGTCGCGACGCTCGAACCGCAGGAGACACCGGCGGGTGAGACACGCGGGAGGCAGCTGCCCGCGCCATCGCAGCTGTCGCGTCGGTCACAGGGCGAACTGCTCGGGTCTCCGCAGGCGGTGAAGGCTGGCAGCGCATTGGCCAGGCAGGCCCCCTCGCCATCGCAGGTGTCCGGCCTGTCGCATTCAGAGCCATCGGGGTTGCCGCAGCTTGCCCCCGCCGGCACATGGCGATCCTCGCACCCACCGAGCCCGTCGCACCGGTCGGGCGCGTCGCAGGGCGAACTCCCAGGGTCGCCGCAGGTAGCGGTGTCGGGCGCAAAGTTGGGCAGGCACTCACCGCTGCTGTTGCAGCTGTCGGGTGCGTCGCAGGCGCTGCTGGTTGTCTCGCCGCATGGCGTCCCCGGCGGCTTCTGGCCGGCGCTGGCGCAGAGGCCGAAGCCGTCGCACCGCTCGCCGAGCAGGCAGGCTCCGTCGCCACCGCCACAGGCTGTGTCGAAGGGCTCGAAGTTTGCGTCGCAGTTGCCAAACCCGTCGCAGCTGTCGGGTGCGTCGCAGAGGGTCGAATCGGTCGATCCGCAGCTCGTCCCTGCGCCGGCAAACCGGTCGGCGGGGCAGGCTCCAGAGAGCCCGTCGCAGACCTCTGCCGCATCGCAGAGGTTCGACGCCTCGCGGCAGGTCGTGCCAGCATCAAGCGGAGTGCAGATACCCTCGCGGCCTGGCAGGTCGCACCGGGCGCAGCCCTGGTTGCAGGCCACATTGCAGCAGAAGCCATCGAAGCAGCCGTTTGCATCCCCACAGACCGTCGCCGCGGTCGCCGGCGTGCAGGCAAGAGGGCCTCCGCTGGTATCGGCCGTGTCCGCGGCTGTATCTGGTGCGCTGTCAGGCGCCGTGTCGACCGCGGTATCTTCGCTCGCCGTATCGGCGCTGCCCGTGTCGATGACCCCCGAGTCAGCCCGGCCGGTGTCGCGCACCGAGGCGGTATCTTCGTCGGTCGCGACACCCACCGTCTCGCCACCCGCGCACCCCGTCGCGGTCAACAGAAGCAGTGAGAAGATGCGGCAGGCGAAGCGAATCATCATGGGACTCCCGTGAACTTGTTGGCAACAAAGCGTCACACGGTTGGCTACCACGAAGCCACGCGGCTTTACAGTAACAATGGGCCTCGGTAATCCGCCTGCCGCAGCCTCACGCTCCGAGCGCACGTTGCATCACTGGAGGTCGAAGTGGAAGAGTACAAGCCGGGCATGAAGATTCGACGCAAGGCAGATGAGACCGAGGTTCCCGAATCCGCGGACCAGCCAGCAGAGGCTCCCCAGGCGTTGCCGTCGCAGGCCGCCTCCATCGCGCCGGAGGCGGCGCAGCCCGCCCCTGTCTCCGCAGCGCCCGCACCTGTCTCCGCAGCGCCCGCGCCTGTCTCCGCAGCGCCCGCACCTGTCTCCGCAGCGCCCGCACCTGTCTCCGCAGCGCCCGCACCTGTCTCCGCAGCGCCCGCACCGCGCCTCGCCGAGGCCGCTCCCGCGCACGAGCCCCGTCGCGACCCCTCGCCGCCCGACCAGAAGATCCCGACAACGGACGACTTCGCCGCCATGTTCGGCGCGACCGACACCACCGTCGCCTACTTCAGCAACGGCGACCGGGTGAAGGCCCGAATCGTCTCCATCGCGCGCGGCACCATCTTCGTCAGCCTCGGCGCCAAGACCGAGGGTACCATCGATGCCTCCGAGTTCGTCGATGAAGAGGGCAACATCACCGTGAAGATCGGTGACGAGGTCGAGTCCTTCGTCGTCAACACCCGCGGCGGCATCAAGCTCTCCACCGCGCTCGGCAAGAACATCAAGTCTGTCGAGATGCTCGAGGAGGCCAAGAACCAGGGCATCCCCGTCGAGGGCAAGGTCCTGTCGCACAACAAGGGCGGCTTCGAGATCCAGCTTCCTGGTGTGAAGGGCTTCTGCCCCTTCTCGCAGATCGACTTTGAGAGCGGCGGCGAGCCCGACAAGCATGTCGGCCAGAGCTACCGCTTCCTCATCACCCGCATCGAAGAGGGCGGCCGCAATGTGGTCGTCTCGCGCACGCAGCTCATCCGCGACGAGCGCCGCCGCGCGGCCGATGAGACCATGTCGAAGATCGAAGAGGGCAGCGAGCTCGACGGCACCGTCACCCGCATCACCGAGTTCGGCGCCTTCGTCGACCTCGGCGGCATCGAGGGCATGGTGCATGTCTCCGAGCTTGGCTGGTCGCGCGTCGCCAACCCGGCCGACGTGCTCTCGATGGGCGCGACCGTCCGCGTCCGCATCCTCCGCATTGAGGACTCCGTCACCAAAGACGGCCGCCCCTCCAAGCGCATCAAGCTGTCGATGAAGGCCGCGACCAACGACCCCTGGCTGGAGGCCATCGCCGCCTTCTCCATCGGTTCGACCTATAGCGGCACGATCGCCAAGCTCGAGAAGTTCGGCGCCTTCGTGGAGATTGCGCCCGGCATCGACGGCCTCGTCCACATCAGCGAGATGGCCGTTGGTCGTCGTATCGCTCACCCCTCCGAGGTGGTCGCCGTCGGCGATCGCGTCCAGGTGCAGGTTGTCGATGTCGATCCCCGCAAGCGTCAGATCGCGCTCTCGATGAAGGCGCTCGCCGAGGACCCTTGGGCCGGCGTCCCCGCAGCCTTCCCTGTCGGCACCAAGGTGCAGGGCACGGTAGAGTCGGTGCAGAGCTTTGGCCTCTTTGTCACGCTCGCCGGTGGCATCACGGGCCTCGTCCCCATGTCGCAGCTGGCGGAGGGCGAAGACAAGTCGGTCCACGCGAAGTTCGCTGCCGGCAGCCCCATCGAGGCGACCGTCCTCGCGGTGGAGCCGGAGCGCCGTCGCCTCACCCTCTCGCGTCGCTCCGATCAGGACGCCGAGTCAGAGGCAGCGCTCAAGGCCTACCGGAGCTCCAAGCAGGGCGAGCCGGCGCGGCTCGGCACCTTCGCCGACCTCCTCGCTGGCAAGACCCGGGGATAGGGGTAGACAGAACGTTCCAGGGGGGCCTTGAGGCGACTTGGCAGATGGGAAACCTCTGCTAGGCTGCGAAAGTTCTGCAGGCTTGCTGGCTGTTCCGACATCTCGCCGCGCAGTGCTCGGAGAGGGATTCATGGCGGCAGTTGCAGTATCCAAATCCGTGTCTAGATTGCAGCTCCCACCCCTTCAGAAGCGCTTGGCCTGAGCGCTGCGCTTCGACGAGGGCGGGGAATACCACGAAGATCGGGTCGCGTTTGGCAACCCGGAAACCGTGAATACGAGATGTCTCCCGATGGCTGGTGCCTGTCGGTTTCCGTTTACCAGGTTGGTACTGTATGTATGAAAGCGCAATGGAATCTAGTTTCTCTTCCTCTGCCAACGATGACCTGATGGATGTGCTGTCCCCCGTGACCGAGGGCGAAGCCGAGGCAAAGGAAGTGGAACTGGTGACCGAGGCGGAGCTGAAGGCGGGGCTGAGTGCCCTGCTGCTTCCGGCCGACCCGGTCGTGCGTGTGCTCCCGCAGCGGGCCATCGTGCTCCCGCCGCCCTCGTCGGAGCTGGTCTTCTCCAGCGACCCGCTGACCACCTACCTCGCGCAGCTCAAGCAGGTGGAGATCCTGCCTGCAGAGAAGCAGCAGGCGCTGGCCGAACGCTACCACGAGAGCGGCGACATCGACGCGGCCCGAAGCCTCATCCTCTCCAATCTCCGGCTCGTGGTGAAGATTGCCCATCAGTATCAGCGCCGCAACGGGCAGCTGATGGAGATCATCCAGGAGGGCAACATCGGCCTCTCGGAGGCGGTGAAACGCTATGACCCCTACCGCGGTGTGAAGTTCACCTCCTACGCCCAGTACTGGGTGAAGGCGATGATCCTCAACTACCTCATGAATGCGATGCAGCTCATCAAGGTGGGCAACACCCGCGCCGGCCGCAGGCTCTTCTACAACCTGCAGAAGGCCCGTAAGGAGCTCGAGAATCAGGGGCTCCTGTCGCCGACGACGCGTCAGATTGCCGACCATCTTGGGGTGGAGGAGCGCGAGGTCATCGACGTCGGTCAGGTCCTCAACGCGCGGCCTGTCTCGTTCGATGCGCCGGTGGGCGCACCGGGTTCGAAGACCTACGCAGAGGTGATTGCGGACAACCAGCAGATGGCGCCCGACGAGGCGGTCGCACGCAAGCGGCTTCAGGATCAGATCAGGGTCGCCTTCGAGACCTTCCGCGCCAGCCTCAAGAACGACCGTGAGCGGGCCATCTGGGACCGCCGCGTTGCCAACGATGAGCCGGAGAGCCTGCAGGAGATCGGTGAGACCTTCAGCGTCTCGCGGGAGCGGATCCGGCAGATCGAGAAGGAGCTCAAGCAGGACTTCCGGGCCTACTGGATCCAGACGGTCGGCCAGGCCGATGCAGACCTGCTTCTGCTGGACTGAACCGCAGCGGCTCGTTTGACGCCGCAGCGTTCGCGCCTATCTGGGCGGCACACACAATGCTGCAGCAAACCGGACGCCGCATCCGGACGCAGCAGACGGGTGAATTTGCACCGTCGGTAGCCATCTTGAGGGAGGTCCCATGATCCGTTCAGAGAAGCTCACGATCAAGTCCCGCGAAGCCATTGAGGCGGCGGTGGACGCGGCGCAGACGCAGCAGCATCCGAGCATTGACGGTCTCCACCTGCTGGTTGCGCTGCTCCGTCAGGAGGATGGTTTTGCGGCCGCGCTGACCCGCCACCTCAGCCTCTCCGTGGATGCGCTGCTCCGTGATGCGGAGGTTCAGCTGGCGAAGCTACCCAAGGCCTCCGGCGATCTGCAGCGGGGCCTCACGGCCGCGCTCGACAAGGCCTTCGCCATCGCCCAGCAGGAGGCCGACCGGATGCACGACACCCATGTGTCGGTGGAGCACCTCTTCTTCGGGCTGCTCGAGGCCGACAGTGCGGTCTCCAAGCTGCTCCGCGCCCACCGGCTCAATGCGGAGATTCTCCGCAAGGCCATCCTCGACCTGCGCGGGAGCCAGCGGGTGGTGGACGATCAGCCCGAGTCGAAGTTTCAGGCGCTCGCGAAGTATGCGCGCGACCTCACAGAGGCGGCACGGACGGGCAAACTCGACCCTGTTGTGGGGCGTGATGAGGAGATTCGTCGCTCGCTGCAGGTGCTGAGCCGACGGACGAAGAACAACCCGGTGCTCATCGGCGAGCCGGGGGTTGGCAAGACGGCAATCGTGGAGGGGATTGCACAGCGGATCGCCAGCGGAGATGTGCCGGATAGCCTTCGGAGCAAGCGGGTGCTGAGCCTAGACCTGGGTTCGCTCGTGGCGGGCGCCAAGTACCGCGGCGAGTTTGAGGACCGGCTCAAGGCGGTGCTCGCGGAGGTGACTGCGGCGGCCGGCGAGGTAATCCTCTTTGTGGACGAGCTCCACACCATCGTCGGTGCCGGTGCTGCGGAGGGGTCGATGGATGCGAGCAACATGCTCAAGCCGGCACTGGCCCGCGGCGAGCTCCGCTGCATGGGTGCGACGACGCTCAAGGAATATCAGAAGTACATCGAGAAGGATGCCGCGCTCGAGCGCCGCTTCCAGCCCGTCTTCGTCG
>CAIQPA010000080.1 GCA_903873545.1 uncultured delta proteobacterium | reverse complement strand
TGCGGGGAGGCCGAGCCCGGGGCTGCGCGGTACCTCCCAGCGGGGCGTGTCGGGCAGGTAGAAGAGGTCGGCGGCGAGGAGGTGGCCGGTGGCGTGACCGCCGGAGAGGCCGCCCGCTGCGCACTCCACCGCCGCGGAGAGGTGGCGGGCTGCGAGGCGGCCGACGGCCGACTCGATGAAGTTGGTTACCAGCACATGACCGCCGGCGGCGTGAAGGCTTCGAGCGAGGTCGTAGGTCTGTGCGACGCCGCCGAGCACGGCCGGCTTGAGGACGAAGGTTGCGATGGGGGCGAACGGCAACAACTGCTCCAGTGAGAGCGCGGTCATCGACTCATCGAAGGCGTAGCGTTGGTGCCCCGCGGCGAGACGCGCGAAGAAGTCTGCGTGCCGGCTGGCGGGCATGGGCTCCTCGATGAAGGAGAGGCCGGGGTGGTGGAGCGCGTCGAGCAGCGGGTCGTCGCCAGCGGAGGCGAAGGAGCAGTTGGCATCGAGCCGGACCGAGAGGCGGAGCGCGGTATGAAGACCGGTATCGAGGAGTGCCGCGACGGCAGCCGCGGTGGCGGGCGAGAGCTTCACCTTCACAGCGCGGAAGCCAGCCGCGGCGGCGGCCTCGAACTGGGGTTCGAGGGGGCCGGCGCCGGTGAGCGCATGGCTGGTTGCGGCGAGCGACTCGTGGGGTTCGCGGTGGGCCAGGAAGTGGGCGAGCGGGAGTCCGGCGCGGTGAGCAGCCAGGGCCGTAGCGGCGGTGCGGACGGCGGAGCGGGCGATGGGGGTGGCGATGGCCGGCTCTTCGCCCGTTGCCTCCCAGCGGAGCAGCGCTGCCTCGCAGGCGGCGGCGGACTCGGTTCCCCAACTCTCCCAGGGCGCTGCATCGCCGACGCCCTCGTGCTCGCCGTCGCTCAGCCGCACGAGCCAGCCGGCGCGATCAGCGGGCACCCCTGAGGCGGTGGTCGGCGGCTGGCGCCAGGGGAGCCGGTAGGGCTGCAGGCTCCGTGCAGTCATCAGAAGCCTGCGAGCGCGCCGGCCCCGAGCGAGAGGGCGAGCAGGAAGCAGACGACGGCAAGCAACCGGGCCGTCTCGCCGAGCGAGGGATTGAGCGCAGCGCCGTCGCGGGCCATGAAGTTGCGGTAGGCGGCACGGGCCACTGGCAGCGCAAGCAGCGCTCCGAGCGGCGCGGGCGAGCGCAAAAGCGCAGCGAGCGCGATGATTCCGAGGAAGCCAGCGACGAGGAGCGCGAGATACCAGCGGCGGGTGGCCTGCTCGCCCCAACGCACCGCGAGCGTGTTCTTGCCCACCTTGGCGTCGGTGTGTCGGTCGCGCAGGTTGTTCACCACGATGATCGCGGTGGTGAAGACGCCGGCAATGTGACCCGCGACGAAGGCCGCCGGCGCCACATCACCCGTGTGGAGAAAGAAGGTGCCGCCGACGGAGGCGAAACCGAAGAAGAGATAGACGAAGAGGTCGCCGAGTCCGTTGTAACCGAGCGGATAGGGGCCACCCGTGTAGGCGATGCCGCTGGCGATGGAGAGGGCGCCGAGCAGCAGCAGCGGCCAGCCGCCGATGGAGACTGCGTAGAGGCCAGGGATGGCGGAGAGGGCGAAGACGAGGAGCATCACGTTGCGCACCGTGTGCGGCGGGATGAGGCCCGACTGCGTCACACGGATGGGACCAAGGCGCTCCTCGGTGTCGGCCCCTTTGACGAAGTCGAAGTAGTCGTTGGCGAGGTTGGTACCGACCTGCAGCAGAAGCGAGATGGCCAGCGTGGCCGCAAGCACATCGCCGCGGAAGTGGCCCGTGTAGGCGGCCAGCGCGGAGGCGAGGACGACCGGGGCGACGGCGGCGGGGAGGGTGCGCGGTCGGGTTGCGAGGAGCCAGTGCTGCAGCGACAAAGGGCCTCGCTAGGGAAGGCGGGGGAACTTGGCGAAGTCGGGCTTGCGGCGCTCGAGGAAGGCGTTCTTCCCCTCCTTGCCCTCTTCGGTCATGTAGTAGAGCAGCGTGGCGTTGCCCGCGAGCTCCTGGATGCCGGCCTGGCCGTCGAGCTCCGCGTTGAAGCTGCTCTTGAGGCAGCGGAGCGCGATGGGGCTGAGCGCCAGCATCTCGCGGCACCACTTCACCGTCTCGTTCTCGAGTTCGGCGAGGGGCACGACGGTGTTGACGAGCCCCATCTCGAGCGCCTCGCGGGCCGAGTACTGGCGGCAGAGGTACCAGATCTCGCGCGCCTTCTTCTGGCCCACAACGCGGGCGAGAAAGGAGGCGCCAAAGCCGCCATCGAAGGAGCCGACGCGGGGGCCGGTCTGGCCGAAGATGGCGTTCTCGGAGGCGATGGAGAGGTCGCAGATGACGTGGAGCACGTGGCCGCCGCCGATGGCGAAGCCGTTGACCATCGCGATGACCGGCTTGGGCATGGAGCGGATGAAGCGCTGCAGCGGGAGGACGTTGAGGCGGGGCACGCCGTCCTCACCAACATAGCCTGCATGGCCGCGTACGCGCTGGTCGCCGCCGGAGCAGAAGGCCATGTCGCCGGCACCGGTGAGGATGACAACGCCGACCTCGGGGTCTTCGTTGGCCTTGGCAAAGGCGTCGGTGAGTTCAAAGACCGTCTTGGGGCGGAAGGCGTTGCGCACCTCGGGCCGGTTGATGGTGATCTTCGCGATGCCCTCTGCCTTGTGGAAATGGATGTCGGTGTAGCTGCCGGCGGAGACCCAGTTGATGCTCATGCGTTCTGACTCGTGCGATGGGTGGTTGGGAGGTGTCGGGCGAGGAAGTCGGAGAGGACCGCAGCGGTGGCCGCAGGCTGCTCGAGATGGGGCGCGTGGCCCGCGCCGGCGATGATGTGGAGTTCGGCAGCCGGGAGCAGGCGGAGGAGCTCGCGGTTCTGCGCAAGATACTTCGCGTCCTGCTCGCCGACCACCAGGCAGACGGGGCAGCGGAGCTCCGCGAGCCGCGACCAGTCGGAGGGCATCGCGGCCGGCCCGTAGGACTCCAACGATGCAGCCCAGACCTCGGCGAGTGCGGGCTCGGTGCGGGCAAGCCGGCGTGCCTGCCACCAGCGTGGGGCGGCCTGCTGCGAGGCGATGATGGGGAGCTGCTGCCACTCCGCCGCGAAGGGCGCGGTACCCAGCGCACGGATGCGCGCGGCGAGTGCGGCGTCTGCAGTGGCGCGGGCAGCGCGCGGCTCCATCTCCTGCGTGAAGGCATCGTCGAGCGCGGGAGCCGCGCCGATGAGGAGGAGCGCTGCGGGCGGCTGTGCGAAAGCCGCGTGCAGGGCGAGGCGGCCGCCCATGGAGTAGCCGAGCAGGACCGGTGCGCCCTGCCCTTCGGTGAGCGCCGTGCCGGTGTCGGCGACGAGCTGTTCGAGCGGCCGCACCGTGTTGCCATCTCGCACCACGACCGGTGCAACGGCGGCCGCGCCAAGCGGGCCCGAGGCGGCGGCAAAGAGCGGGCCGAAGTCCTCCGCGTCGCCCGCAAACCCGTGGAGTGTGACGAGCTGGTGGGCGCCCGGATGGGCCGCGGGACGGCAGCCCGACAGTGGCTGGGGCGCGCGGGCTGCGAGCGCATCGGTGAGGCGGGGCCAGAGGGCCGCGTAGGCGGCCCGATTGGCCTCTGCCGACACAACCACCTCGATGAGCGCGGAGGGTGCGCCGACCTGCTCAGCGGCCATCGCGGCGGCGAGTTCGGCAGCGCTCGTGACGCGCCGGTAGGCGAGACGGGCTTGGGCGGCGAGATGGGCGAAGTCGAGGCCGTGGGGCGTGGCAAAGTGGTCGCGGTAGGCGGCCCCGAACTTGCTGGCGGGAAGGAAGCCGAAGATGCCGCCGCCGTCGTTGTTGATGACGACTGCAGTGAGCCGCGCGCTGCTGTTGGCGAGCGCGATCAGCCCGCCCGCGTCGTGCAGCGTTGCCACGTCGCCGAGCAGGACGACCACGCGGCGCTCTGGCAGCGCGAGGGCGAGGCCGTGCGCGGTCGAGACAGTGCCGTCGATGCCGTTGAGGCCCCGGTTGCAGGTGATGCGGAGACCGGGCGGCGTCTGCGGCGCGCAGAGGTCGAGGTCGCGGATGGGCATGCTGCTCGCAACATGGAGCAGGTGATCTCCGACGAGCGCGCCGAGCAGTGCCCGGAGGGCAGCTGGCTCTGCGGGCAGCAGCCCGGACGACTCCGATGCATCGAGCGCCATCGCGAGCGCCTCGGTGTCGCCGCGGAGGCGGTCGCGGAGCTCGCTGCGGTAGGCGCGAAGCGGGGGTGCGAGCGGCGAGCGCAGGAGGAGCGCGTCACGCAGCTCGGAAGGGGTCGCCGCGAGCGGAACGGCAGCCGCGGCGAAGGGGTGGTGCCAGCGGTGATGGCCAAGCGTGAGGTGGGCGGTGCGACTGGTGCCGATCCAGGTGCGGAGCGCCTTGGAGGTGGGCTCTTCGCCAAGCCGGAGCACCAGGTCGGGGCGGAACTCGTCCCACCAGTCGGAGCGCAGCGCGGCCTCGTAGCAACCGATGACGCCGGGGTAGGCGCGGAGCCCCGAGGCGCCCTCCGCAAAGACCGGCGCAGCGAGCCGTTCACTCAGTTCAAGCAGCGCCTCTGCCTCGCAGGGCGCGAGCTCGCCGGGGCCCGCGACGATGGCCACCGATCGCGCCTGTTCGAGCAGCGCGCAGGCTGCGGCGAGCGACGCAGCGGAGAGGGTCGCACGTGCCGCAAAGAGCGGGAGCGCGGGCGGGAGTTGGAGCGGCAGCGAAGCCTCGAGCGCGGCAAGGCCACCGTCGGGGTAGAGGGGCTCGCGGAAGGGCAGGTTGAGGTGCACGGGACCCGGCTTCGGACCGAGCGCGGCGGTGAGCGCCTGGCGTGCGAGCAGGATGGCCTCTGTGACCAGGTCGGGGCCGCCGTCGGCCGGCGTGAGCGCCTCGCCGGACCAGCGGACAAAGGGGGCAAAGATGCCAGTCTGCGGCATGGTCTGCGAGGCGCCGCGGTCGCGGAGTTCGGGCGGCCGATCGGCGCTCAGGAGCAGGAGCGGCAGGCCGCTCGCATCGGCCTCGGTGACCGCTGGCAACCAGTTGGCGACGGCGCTACCCGAGGTGCAGACGAGCGCCACGGGTTGACCGTTTGCCTTGGCAGCGCCAAGCGCCGCGAAGGCGGCTACCCGCTCGTCGTGGAAAGTATGGACCTGCAGCCCCAGGCCTGCCGTGCCGAGCGCGAGTGGTGCGGAGCGTGAGCCGGGCGAGAGGAAGAGGTGAACAACCCCGAGCCGTCGAAGCTCGCCGAGCAGTGCGGCTGCAAAGCGGATGGAGGGTGGAAGCAGCTGCATCAGCGGGCCTCTGTGAGGCCGAGCGCGCCGCGCATGGCAGACAACTTAGACTCGGTCTCTGCGAGCTCCGCGGCCACCTCGGAGGCCGCGACGACGCCCACGCCGGCGAAGAGGCGGGCGCTGTTACCGCGCAGCAGCGCGCAGCGGAGCGCGACGACGAGTTCGAGGTCGCCCGAGCCAGCGAGCCAGCCGATGGCGCCCGCATACCAGCCACGCGCACCGCCCTCGTCTGCGGCGAGGCGAGCGGCGGCGGCGGCGCGCGGCGCACCACAGACAGCCGGTGTGGGATGGAGGGCGGCAGCGACCGAGAGCGGCGTCACGCCGGGCTGCAGCAGGCCGCTGATGGGGGTGCGGAGATGGAAGATGTTGGGCAGCGCCCAGACCGCAGGCGCGACCCCCATCGTGATGTGGGTGGCGAGCGGTCCAAGGCGCACGAAGATGTCGTCGCGGACGATGCAGTGCTCACGCAGGTCCTTCTCGCTCCGCCGGAGGGCGGCCATCTGAAGGGCATCCGCGGCCTCGTCTCTGCCTCGCGGGGCAGAGCCTGCGAGGGCGACGGTGCGGAGGCTGTCGCCATCGGTGGCGAGGAGCAGCTCCGGGGTGGCGCCGACGAAGCAGTCGCCTTCCGCGAGGAGCGCATAGGTGGTGCAGGCAGCGAAGCGGTCATCGAGCGCGGCGGCGATGGTCGCCGGCGTAACGGACGGGGCAACGGGCGCGTCGGTCCAGTTGGCGACCACGAGCTTTTCGAGCTCTCCGGCACGGCAGCTCGCGGCCGCAGCGGCGAGACGGTCTGCATAGGGCGCGGGCAGCGCGACCGAAGGTTCGGCGGCATGCGCATGCTCAACCTGGGCCGTCTCGATAAGTTCGAGCTGCTGCTCCCATGCCTGCCCCTCGGTGATGCCCCGAACGCGACCGAAGAGGAGCCAGCGCCCCGCGCCAAAGGCGCTCCACTCCGATGCGACTTCGGGTGCAAATGCGAGGCCGCCAAAGAGCTTGAGACC
>CAIQPA010000079.1 GCA_903873545.1 uncultured delta proteobacterium | reverse complement strand
TTCGTGGGCTCGTCGAGCACGAGGAAGTTCGGGGGATCGTAGAGCAGGCGGGCCATGACCAGGCGGGCCTTCTCGCCACCAGAGAGCAGGCGGCAGAGCTTCTTGGTGTCGTCGCCGGAGAAGCCGAAGGCGCCGGCCAGGTTCTTTAGCGAGCCGACGGAGGCCATCGGGAAGGCGCGCTCGAGCGACTCGATGATGGTCTCGTCGCCGGCGAGGAGCTCCATCGCATGCTGCGCGAAGTAGCCCATCTTGACGCTCGCTCCGACAGTGAGGTCGCCGGCGTCGGGGCGTGAATCCCCCGCAATCATCTTGAGCAGCGTCGACTTGCCGGCGCCGTTCACGCCCATGACGCACCAGCGTTCGGTGCGACGGATGAGGAAGCTGAAGTCTTTGTAGATGACCCTGCTGCCATAGGCCTTGTTGGCCTTCTGGATGCGCACGACGTCGTCGCCCGAGCGGGGCGGCGAGCGGAAGTCGAACTGGGGGAGCCGCCGCTGGACCGGGGGCTGGATGAGCTCAATCTTCTCGAGCTTCTTCACCCGCGACTGCACCTGCGCGGCGTGGCTGGCGCGTGCCTTGAAGCGCTCGATGAAGGCACGCTCCTTGGCGAGCATCGCCGCCTGGCGGTCGGCCTGCGCTTCGGCCTGTGCAGACATGAGCTCGCGCTGGCGGAGATAGAAGTCGTAGTTGCCCGTGTAGGAGAGCATCTCGCCGCCATCGATTTCGACGATGCGGGTGACGAGCCGATTGATGAACTCCCGGTCGTGCGAGGTGATGATGAGCGCACCTGCGAAGCCTTGGAGGAACTTCTCGAGCCAGAGGATGGACTCGATATCGAGGTGATTCGTGGGCTCGTCGAGCAGGAGCGCGCTGGGGCGCATGAGCAGGATGCGGGCGAGCGCGACGCGCATCTTCCAGCCGCCGGAGAGCTTGCCGACGTCGCCCTCCACCATCTCGGGGGCGAAGCCGAGGCCGGCGAGGATGTCGCGTGCGCGGGAGTCGAGCGAGTAGCCGTCTAGCTCTTCGAAGCGGGCCTGCACCTCGCCGTAGCGGTCAACCAGCCGCTCCATCTCGTCGAAGCGATCGGGGTCTGCGAGCCCCGCCTCGAGCTCCACGAGCTCTGCAGCCATGCGTGAGACTTCTCCAGCACCGGCAACCGTCTCTTCGAGCACGGAACGGCCCGCCATCTCGCCAACATCCTGATCGAAGTAGCCAAGCGTGACACCACGATCGACCGAGACAGAGCCGGTGTCTGCGACCTCGGTGCCCACGAACATGCGGAAGACGGTCGATTTGCCGGCCCCGTTTGGCCCGACGAGCCCCACTTTCTCTCCCGCGAAGACGCTCATGGAGGCCTCGAGGAAGATGATCTGCTGACCGTGCGACTTGGAGACAGATTCGAAGCGCAGCATTTACGAAACCTAGACAGAATGGAACAACGGGCGAGGGCGGTCTGTAGCGTCCGCCCCTTAGCCTGACGAGAGCTTTTGGAGCAGCCAGTAGGCGGCGGGGACCATCACAGGCACCGCCAGGCTCAGGACAAAGCCGACGCCGATGGCGCGGAGCGTGGCCTGGCCTCCGTAGGTGCGGCTGAGGAAGGGCAGCGTCGAGTCCATCGAGGTTGCGCCGCCGAGTGCGATGGCGGCCTCGGGGCCGATGCGGAGGGAGGGGAGCAGGCCGATGATGCACATCGCGATGCTCTCGCGGAGGAGGTTGCCGAGGAGCACGACGGCACCCGCGTCGGGGCCGGCCAGTTCGGTGATGAGCGGGCCGGAGACCGAGTAGAAGCCGCTGCCGAGCGCACCTGCCACCATCGCGGGGAGCGGGTAGGGCAGCAGGAGCGCGAGCAGCAGCCCTGCGATGAGGGCGCCGACGAGCGCGGTGGCGGCGATGCCCGCGACCGTCCGGAGCGAGCGCAGCTGCTCAGCCAACTCTCGGCGGCGGATGCCTGTCTCGATGCCGATGCTGACCAGCAGCGCCACCAGCGGCCAGCCGAGGTAGGATCGGAAGGGGGCGAGCTTGGAGGCGAAGAGGCTGCCCGCGAGGGCGGTAACGACGAGCAGTCCCAGGACGCCGGCTGCGGAGCGGAGTCCGTGCAGCAGGAGCGCCTTGTCGAGCGAGACGGCGCCGCGATGGTCGTCTCCGCGCGATCGGAAGAAGAGCTGTGCGACGCCGACGGTGGCAGCCGAGACGAGCAGCGCGAAGAGCAGTCCGTGGAGCGCCGTGACGCCGAAGGTTCCCTGAAGCGACGGCGTGGAGCCCAGGTAGATTCCCTGCGCCGCGACCACGGCGTAGACCGTGAACATGACGAACTGTGCCACCCGCGCGAGGAGCGCCTCGCTGCTGCGTAGCAGGAGTCCGAGCGCCAGGCCGGCGACGAACCAGAGAAGGATTGTCATTGCGGTCGCCGTGTCGCGAGGTGGCGCGCGAAGGCCTCCGCGTCGAGGCAGTTGAGGACGCGGCTCGCGGGAACCCCTGCGCGCCGCGCCATGCGCACGCCGTGGTGCCTCTGCGAGAGCTCAGCCACCGAGGGGGCGTCGGTGTTGATGACGAAGCAGATGCCGGGGCGGGCGAGCGCTCGGCGCAGGAGCGTGTCGTTGAGGTCGAGGCGTTCGGGGGCGGCGTTGAGCTCGAGCGCGACGCCGTGGGTTTCGCAGGCGTCGAAGATGGCATCGATGTCGAAGTCGAAGCCCGGTCTGCCGCCGAGGATGCGCCCTGTGGGGTGGCCGAGCGCGTCGATGCGGCCGGAGCTGATGGCGCGCAGGAGGCGGTCGGTCATGACGGCCGGCTGCTGGCTCATCTGGCCGTGGACGGAGCCGACCACCCAGTCGAGTTCGTCGAGGAGCGCGGGCTCCATGTCGAGCTGTCCGTCGGCGAGGATGTCGACCTCGAGCCCTGCGAAGAGCCTGACGGGCGCGTCGGCGGCCCGAAGCTCCGCTATCTGCGCAGTGAGCCGCTCGGCGGAGAGGCCGCGCGCCACGGTGAGCGAAGGCGAGTGGTCGGTGATGGCGATGGCGTCGTAGCCGCGCGCGGCGGCGGCGGTGGCCATCTCGAGGATGGTGTTGCCGCCGTCGCTCCAGGTGGTGTGCAGGTGGAGGTCGCGGCGCATCTTGTCGAGGCTCACGAGCGCAGCGATGTCGTCGGCGGAGGCTTCGAGTCCGCGCGGGTCGCAGAGCAGTTCGGGCGGAAGGTCGGGGATTTCGAGCAGGGCGAAGAGCTCTGCGCTGCTGGTGGCGCGGAGCGTGTGCAGTTCGCCGAGCCCGCGCGCCATGGCCCGCGCCTGCAGCGCGGTCAGCACAGCCGGCGTCGCTGTCTCCACCAGCCACGCCGCGGGCGCCTCGTCGGGCTTGGCGGCGACGACGCGCCGGCGCAGCCCTGCGCGAACCTCGAGTAGCAGCGCACCGCTCTCGATTGCTCCGCCTCCCGCTGCGACGCGGAGCTGCTCGAGGCAGGCTTCGGGCGCTGCTGCAGAGACCACGACCACCACCTCTGCGTGCAGTTCATCGCCGCGCGCGACGCTGCCTGCCAGCGTCACCTCATCGCCCGGCTCGAGCTGCTCAGCGGCCCAAGCGCGCAGCGCCTGACCCGCACGGAAGGCCGAGCCGACCACGACCCCCGAGCCTGCGGCGCGGATGCGCCGGATCTCATCCGTCATCTTCGCCACGGTCTTGTCTGTCATGCCAGCGACAGTGGCCAGCCGGCCCGAGGCCGCAGCCTCTTCGAGCGCATCGAGGTTCTCGATGCCTAGCTCGGCGCGCAACGTCTGGATCCGCTTGGGGCCGAGTCCGCGGACCCGCGTGAGGTCCGCGTAGCCCGGCGGAATGGCGGCGCGGAGCGCATCGAGCGAGTCGCAGCTGCCTGTGGCCAGCATCTGTTCGAGGTCTGCAGCGATGCCCTTGCCGATGCCCTTGAGCGAGGTCACAGTGCCGCCGGCAACCAGCGGTGCGATGGGCTCTTCCATGCCGCGGACAAGCCGCGATGCGTTCTCGTAGGCCTTCACACGAAAGGGGTTCGTGTCGGTCAGCGCCAGCAGCTGGGCGATGTCGTCGAGCAGCGCTGCGAAGTCGATGTTGTTCATGGGCTCACCACCGCAAGAGGCCTGCGACTCCTAGTGAGCGCTCCCTGCCGCTGTCGACCCCAGTGGGCTTCTCTTGCATTGCCGCGCAAAGGTTCTAGAGGGTCGCGCCCGCTCCCGCGCCTGCGGGGCGGACGCCACGGCCGCTGCAACATGAGGTGAACGATGTCGGACCGCTACTTCGACCCCTGGACCAAGAACACCTTCCTCACCTTCACGGTGACGAAGTTCCACGAGTCGTTTGAGACGCCGTTCCAGAAGATCGAGGTCTTCGAAGCCCTCGACTACGGCATGGTCTTGGCCCTCGGCGGCGTCACCAATGTGACCGAGCGTGACGAGAGCGGCTACCACGAGATGCTGACGCACATGGCCATGTTCGCACATCCGTCGCCCAAGCGTGTGCTCATCATCGGCGGCGGCGATGGCGGCACGCTTCGCGAGGTGCTCCGGCACCCTGAGGTCGAAGAGGCCCACCTCGTAGACATTGACGGCGAGGTCATCCGCGTCTCGCGTCAGTACTTCCCCGATGTGGCTGCAGCGCTCGACCACCCCAAGGCCCGTGTCATTGTCGACGACGGCGTCGCCTTCGTGGAGCGCGCCGTTGCCAACCGCGAGCAGTACGACCTCATCCTCGTCGACTCGACCGACCCCGTCGATGCGGCCGTCGACCTCTTCACGGAAGGGTTCTACCGCAACTGCGCGGCGCTGCTTGGCGAGAACGGCATCCTGGTGCCGCAGAGCGATTCGCCGAGCTTCTACCTCGATCGGGTCGCCCGCATCCACGAGCTCCTCTCCTCCATCTACAAGCATGCCCGCCTCTACCTCGGGCAGACGCTCTCCTACCCCGGATGCGTATGGGCCTTCACGGCCGCCAGCCAGGGTATCGACGTTGGTGCGGTGCCGGTGCCGGAGGCACGGGTTGCGGCCCTCGAGCCCGAACTCCGCGTCTTCAACGCCGATATCATGCGGGCCTGCATCGCGCTTCCCAACTACATCAAGCGGCGCATCGCCGGGCAGCCCGCTTGGGCATTGCCGACGATCGCCGACGAGGTCGGCCCCGGCACCATCTGGCGCCCGGGCACGGTCAAAGAGGCCGAGTAGTTGGGCGTTGCTCGGCTCTCCATCGTGAGCCGAGCAGCTCCTCCAGGCTAGGCGCGGTCGAGGATCGACGAGGCGAGCGAGCAGGTGAGCCCAAAGCTATCCGGCTCCACCTGCAGTTCGGTCACCACGCCATTATCGACGATCATCGCGTAGCGCTTGGACCGAAGGCCGCCGAGATGGGCAACCTGGATGTCGAGGCCGAGCGCCTTGGTGAGCGCGCCTTGCGGGTCGGCCAGAAGCCGGACCTTGCCCTCTGCTCCCTGCGAGGCGCCCCAGGCGGACATCACCGCTGCATCGTTCACGGAGACGCAGAAGATCTCGGCATAGCCCTTGTCGTGCAGCGCGCCTGCATCGGCGACATACCCGGAGAGATGCACCTTGCTGCAACCTGAGGTGAAGGCGCCAATCACGCCGAAAAGGAGGCAGCGCTTCCCGTCGAAGAGCTGCGCTGTTGTAACCTTCTGAGAGGGATTTGCCTCGAAAACTTCAACGTCGGGAAGCGTGTCGCCAATCTGAATCATGGGAATGCCTTTGTTTGAGGGGGAGCGCAGGTGAGATGCATCGAGCGGCACAGGGGTGCGCAATCAGGCAGGCGTCAGCACCGCATGAAGGCCCGACGCAAGTGTCATCTGGGCACGGCGCTGCAGCAGGGCGCGGGCCTCATCCTCGTCGGCCGTCCATGCAACACCCTTGGCATCCAGTCGCTGCGTCAGCAGCCGATTGGTTGCGAGCGCGCCGAACAGCACTGCGCCAGCGAGTTCGCCTGCGTCGGTGGCCAGCAGGAGCGCCTCGACCAGGTGTTCTTCAGGCAGCAGGCGGGTGAGTCGCAGGCCGCTGCGTTCCAAGATCTCCGCCTCCCGCTCTCCGCCGATAAGCGCGGTGCCGGCGAGGAGGTCGCGGAAGTCGGTCGCGAGCCGCTCGAGCTGCTGCGCCTCGGCACCGGCCTGCAGGATGATGTAGCTCGGCGCGCGGTGGAAGCGCCCGTTGAGCCGGTCCATCGCCAATGTTGCGATTTGGCGCAGCAGTGGCAGCGCGAGCGCCGGCTGTGAGGCGCAGAATGCGTCGAGTTTTGCGTAGGAGAGCCGTGCGAGCGAGCAGGGGGTTTCGCAGGTAACGCTGGCTGTGCGATGTGGACTGCCGAGCCACCCCATCTCGCCGATAACGGTCGGGCCACGCAGGCTCAGGACGCCCAGCGTGGGCGACGACACCTGGACGCTGCCGGACTGCAGCACGAGGAGCTCGTCGGCGTCATCGCCTTGGCGAAAGAGCAGGGCCCCCGGAGAGGCATCGAAGGGCTCCAGAAGCGCCGCGGGAAACTGCAGGCCGTCGCCCAGCGCAGGAGCGGCGGCCTGGGCATAGATTTCGGGCTGCCAGCCGGGGATGACGTCGCGCGCAACATCGGCGTAGCGGTGGCCCAAAAAGTTCAGCCGCGTCAGCGGATGGGGTGTGGGCGGTGGGTTATCGGGCGGCATGCGGAGCAGCAGATCTGCGGCACGTTCGGACAGGTCGCAGCAGGCAAGCCCTTCCGCGACCCGCTCCCGCTGGTAGGCCTCGCAGATTCGCTGGCGGTCGCCGCCCTGCTCGTCCCAGACCCGAAGCAACGCGGCACCATCCTCAAGGCCAATGTTCACACCTTGGCCCATGAAAGGCGCCGTGGCATGGGCCGCATCTCCCGCTAGCAGCAGCCTCTCACCGTCGGTCCAGCTCCCGCAACGGACGATGGTGATGGGGAGCAGCGAGCGAGCGGCGACCTGCTCTATGGGGCGGGTGAGGCAGGGGATGAGGTCGGGCAGCTCCCGCCTCAGCAGCGCTGCGAGGCTATCAGCCGCGCGGGCGGCTTGCCACGCGCTGTGTTGCGCCACGAGTGTGCCGTGCAGCTTGCCATCGCGCCCCGGAAAGCAGGCGATGAAGAAGGTCTCGCGTGGGAAGACATGGATGGCCGGAACGCGATAGGCGTCGCCCTCCGGCAACGAGAAACTGAGCTCCGCGTAGCCCCACGGCGAGACCCGCTTCGCGAAGTCGACCTCGGGGGAGCGAACGAGTGCGGCGCGCACCTGAGAGGCAACGCCGTCTGCGCCGATGACGAGGTCGAACTGCTCGCGCGAGAGGGTACCGTCGGATGCCTGGGTAATGACGCTCGCCGAGCGCACCTCCACATCAGCAACGGTCGCGCCGAACCGCGTTGTGAGCCCTGGCTGCGCCAGCGCGCGATCCAGCACCGTCGCTGCCAGCGTGTGCCGATCGATGGAGGCATTGCGCCAGGTCGGGTCGGGGTAGGGGAGAAGGCGAGATGCACCAACTCGCGGGTGGAAGGCGCGCGCAGCGAGCGGAATCCCGCGCGCCATGACGGCCTCACGAAGGCCGACAGCCTCGAGCGCCTTCAGGCCCCGCGGAGAGAGGGAGAGCTGGATGGTACGTTGGGCGTCTGGGACGCGGAGCGGGTCACTGCGGCGCTCAAACAGGGTGACATCGCAGCCCCGTTCGGCGAGGCCGCAGGCAATCAGTGCGCCGGCAGGGCCTGCGCCGACAACCGCGACCTTCATGCCAGCACATTCCGAACATCGCCCGCGAGCCCGCGTGCGGCCTGCAGCAGCATGCCAGCGTCGCCGCCTGCTACGAGCCAGCGCACGCCGAGCGCACGGGCCTGTGCTGCCTGCGGTGCGCCGGCTACCCAAGTGCCCGCATGGATGTTTCGGGAGCGCGCAGCGTTCGCCAGCGAGGCGAGCGCGGCAGCAAGCTCGGGTGCGTCGGGTGCGACGCCGAGCGAGAGGGAGAGGTCGCCGGGTCCGAGGAAGAGTGCGTCGAGGCCCGGCACCGCGGCGATGGCTTCGAGGTTGGCGAGACCGCGCGCCGTCTCGATCTGCGCCGCAACAAAGAGGCTCGCATTTCGAGCCGCAGGCCCGCCTGGCAGAGCGCTGTAGGAGGAGGCTCCCGTGAGCGGGTGAAACCCTCGGCTACCCTCCGGCGGATAGTGGCTCCAGCCCACGAGCGCGCGTGCCTGTTCGAACGTCTCGACCATCGGGGCGAGCAGGCCGTCAGCACCCGCTTCGAGGGCATCCTGAATGGAGCCGCGACGGATGTCGGGCGGGCGAACAAAGGCGTACATCCCTGCCGCATGGGCAGCGAGGATGAGCGTACGCGCAACCGAGATGGGCATGGCGCCATGCTCCTGGTCGATGACCACGCCGTCAAAGCCGGCGGCGGCGATGAGCCCGACAACCGTCGGGTCGTGCATCGCAACGAAGGTGGTGAGAAGCGGTCGTTCCGAAAGGAATGTGCTGATGGCGGTCGCGGGTCTCACAGGGCTCTCCGTGTCTTAAGCGCCCCATACCGCGCGCAGTTTAGTACGATCGTATGGGGACAGGAGCCTACTCTTTGACGGCGTAGGCCTTCGGCAGGCTGCCCTTCGGCACGCGGAGCAGGCCGCGCTTGAGCTCCATGACCGACTCGCTCGTGGGCTTGAAGGCTTCGCGGAGCATCTCGTGCGCATTGGTCGGGTCGATGACATCGCCGCAGGTAAAGACATCAACGGCCGCGTAACCGTACTCCGGCCAGGTATGGATGGAGAGGTGCGACTCACTGATGATGACCATGCCACTGACGCCATGCGGATTGAAGTGGTGGAACTCAGACGCCACGATGTTGGCACGCATCGCGCGCGCAGCACCGACCATGGCATCTTCGATGAGCTTCACATCGTTCATGATCTCGCTCGGACAACCGTAATACTCAATGATGCAATGACGACCGAGTGCTTCCAACGTGTTTGCCCTCCTTCCGAAACCTCTTGCACGGGGGCCCGATGCAACAGGGGGCCCGCATGAGCGCGGGCGAGAAAACGGTTTGTAACGAGTCGGCGGGTTCCCCGCGAAGAAAGGCAGCGCGGGCAGGCCTCAAGCGGTTCCGCAGGGCGGGGCCTTCTAGCATCAGGGGGGCGGGGGGCAAGCACCTTTTGGCCCGGTGCGCCATTGTCTCTCCGGCCGCGTCAACCTAGGAGCGGCGGCCCACGCAAGGAGCGAGCATGGCGACCTGGAACGAAATCATGGCGGCCCTCACGCCGGCTGTCGACCGGCCCGATACCTTCACCGTCGACATCGGTGCCGACTGGCTGCAGGGCCGCACGCTCTACGGAGGCATTGTCGCGGCGCTCGGTCTCCGCGCCATGGAGCAGGCGATCGGAGGGCTGCCGCCTGTGCTCTCGACCGAGACGGTCTTCATGTCGCCGCTGCCGGCGGGCGTCGTCGTCATTGAGGTTCGGCTGCTCCGGCGCGGGCGGAATGTGGCCTTTGCCGAGGCGCTGATTGGCGATGGCAACAGCGTCACCACCCGCGTGACCGCCGTCTTCGGCGCAGCCCGCAATTCCTCCATCACGGTTCCTGTGCGTTCGCGGCAGCCCAGCAAGCCGCTCGACGCCTCCTTCCCCATCCCCTTCATCCCCGGCATCACGCCCGCCTTCACCCGCCACTTCGAGAGCCGGCTCTCTGAAGGCGGCTTCCCCTTCACGGGCTCCGACGACGCGGCCACGGGCGGCTACCTCCGCTTCCTCGACGACCCGGGCTCAGGCGCCGCTGCCCAGCTCGGCCTGCTCGATGCCTTTCCAGCCCCCATCCTACCGGTCGCCACCGCCCCCTTCATGGCCAGCACGGTGCGATGGTCGGTCCACTTTCTCCAGCCTGCGCCCGTGCCGAAGGATGGCTTCTGGTGGTTCCGTGCCGACGCCCTCGCCGCCGCCGATGGCTATGCAACCAGCCTTGGCACTTTGCAGAGCGATGGCGTGGTGGTGGCCTGGGCCGAGCAGCTGGTCGCTGTCTTCGATCAGCCCTCGGGTTAGGTCAGGTCGTCCCACGCGGACGGGTTCACCTCGAGGCCCAGCCGCGCAGCCAGTTCGCTGAGGTCTTGCGGCAGCGGCGCATCGAACCCGGATGGCTCCTCGCCGTCCGAAAAGCGGAGCCGCCACGCATGAAGCGCCTGCCGGTGGTGCCCGCCGCAGGGCGTGTCGATGTAGCGGT
>CAIQPA010000078.1 GCA_903873545.1 uncultured delta proteobacterium | reverse complement strand
GTGCCGTGGCCGTCGACGACGCGGATGGCGGGGGCCTCGTCGCCCGCTCCGCCGATGTAGGGCAGGTAGGGGTGGTCGTGGGCCACGTCGATGGAGAAGAGAAATCGCTCGTCGGGCGACAGCTCCTCGAGGATGCGCTGCTCGAGCGCTGTGTCGTCGCCCTCGCGTGGCGCGCTCGTCAGCGTGACCCGCTCCCGCGCCTTGAAGAGTTTGCGGTGCAGCAGGCCCGATGCGAGCTGCGAGAGGATGCGATCGGGATGGTGCTGCCAAGTGCCGAGTGCGGCCCAGGCATCGAAGTCTGCAACGCGCGCAACGCTGACGCCCGGCGCCTCTTTGCCGCTGATCCAATCACCGAGCGTGCCGGCGGGAAGGACGGAGCCGTCGCCCCGATGGGCCAGAAAGCGTGCCCGAGCGAAGGCCCTCTCCAGCATCGTCTCTGCGCAGCGCACGGTGCGGTGAAAGTAGATGAGCCGGTACATGTGGTAGCGCGAGACGAGGTAGCCCTCGACCGCCTCGTAGGCGCGTGCATCGACCAGGAGTCCGCGGCGATCGGAACGGAGCATGATGAGGATGCGCTCGATGTCGTAGCGGCCCACTTCGGCGCCCGTCATGTGGGCGTCACGGAGCAGGTAGTCGAGCCGGTCGGCATCCATCTGGCTCGAGACGATGTCGCGGCCGAGGCCGGTCGTAGCGCCGCATATGAGGTCGACGACACGCTGCGGCAGCGCTGGATCAACTTGCCGGAGAATCTGGTGCGCCTCGCTCTCCGGATGCAGCAGCAGCTGAGCCGAGAGGTCTTCGTGGTGGAAGGCGAAGACGCGCTCCATGACATGGCTGAAGGGGGCGTGGCCGATGTCGTGCAGGAGCGCCGCCGCGACGGTCGCAACGCGGTCGAGCGGCTCCATCTCGTTGCGGAAGGCATCGCAGATGCGGCGGGCCACATGGGCCACACCCATCGAGTGGGCAAAGCGGGAGTGTTCTGCGCCGTGGAAGACGAGATTTGCGAGCCCGAGCTGCCGCACGGAGCGGAGCCGCTGCATCTCGGGCGTGTCGATGAGACTGACGATAAGCGGCCCTAGAACAGCCTCATCGCGGTAGTTGATGATGTTGTGAACCGGGTCGCGAAAGACCTTGCCGAGCGGTCTGGGCCGAGCCATGAGATTCTCCTTCGAGGGTGGTCTCCTCTACCCCATTTTTCTTCGCCATGCAGGAGAAGCGCGTGCGAGCCGCCGACGGACTCCGAGAACCCGAATTGCTGGCCAAGCTCCGCTCACCGCGGACGCTGCTGGCGGTTGTCGCAGTGGCAATCGTCTGGCTGCTTGTGGATGCGCAGCGCCCCGAGGCGAAGGCAACAGGCGCGGCCGTGAAGGCTGCGCAGCAGGTGTGCGCCTCCGCACGCGCGATCGCAGGAGCGAGCGGCGCCAAGAGTACCGCAAAGTCAGATTGAACGGCGGCTGTTCGAGGCGTAGAGTGGGCCAACTCCCACAAACGAGGAACGACATGCGCTGCAACCTGCTGCCGACTCTCCTTTCGCTCGCAGTCCTGGCCGCCTGCTCCACCTCACCGTCGAGCGGCGTCTCCATCGACCAGGATGCCTCGGTCGTTGCCGACGCCGCGGATGGCTCCGGCGCGAGCGATGCGGGCGGCTCCGGCGCCACCGACACAACCGAAGAGGATGCCCGCATCGAGATCGACATCCAGTTCGACGGCGATGCCGACGCAACAACCGATAGCGCGATGGATGACGTCACGGAGGATGCAACCGATACCGCCGCTGACACGACTGCCGACACCGCCGCCGACACCGCCGCCGACACCGCCGCTGACACGACTGCCGACACCGGAACGGTAACGATTCCGAATCCGCCGACCGCTCCCGGCCCCTACACCTCCGACCAGACAGACACCTCCTACACCGTGACCTACGCGGCTGGTGAAAGGACCATGGATGTGCGTATCTACCTGCCCTCCGACCTCGCCGCGGGCCCCTTCCCGCTCGTGGTCTTGAGCCACGGATTTCAGCTCAATGGCGAGGGCTACAATGTGCTGGGCGACCGGCTCGCGTCGCACGGTTTTGTGGTGGTTTCGCCGAGCTACGGCGACAGCCTCTTCAACGCCCTGTCGCACACCGCGCTGGCGCAGATTGTGGTCGCCACCATCGACTGGGCCGCGGCCGAGAACGCCCGTTCGGGTTCGGCGCTCTTCGGTCACCTCGACCTCGACAACATCGGTGTCACAGGCCACTCGCGCGGCGGCAAGCAGAGCATCTACGCCGCCATCCTCGACCCGCGCATCAAGGCAGTCTTCGGTATCGATCCCGTCGACTCCGGCCCGCCGTTTGGGGGCAACGACCCGGTCGCCTACCCCAGCCTGACCCCCGAGCGGATGGGTGAGCTGACCGTCCCCTTCGCCGCAGTAGGCGCCGGCCGCGGCGGCGAGACGACGTTTGGCGGATTTGGACCCGCATGCGCTCCTGCCGCCGACAACTATCAAGCCTACTTCGACGCCGCGGGGGCGCCAGCCTTCGAGTACCTCGTTGGCGATGCGGGCCACCTCGACTTCGTCGACGACTGCGGCTTTCTCTGCACCACCTGCGGTCAGGGCTCCGATGCCACCGTCGGCCGCAACTTCGCCGCGCAGACGGCCGTGGCCTTCTTCAAGGTCTTCCTCGCAGCGGACGAGAGCTACCGTCCCTGGGTGGACGGCGCGCCGATTGCGGCGCTGGCCCCAGCGATCACCTTCCGCCAGCACTAGGCGGCAGGCGAACTACTTGGGCGGAGCCGGCGCGATGCTCGGCGTCGCCGCGGAAGGAGCGCGGTCGCTCGCCTCCCCTGTGCCACCCGTCGGAGGCCGGAAGTAGACGCTCGTGTTGATGCCCGAGCGGATCAGGACGTTCTTTGTTTCCGACATCGCTCCGTCGTCGAACTGGACCTGAACAGTGTGTTGTCCGGCCGGCAGCTCGATGCGTCGCGCAGGCGTCTTGTGCTCCGATGGGGCGCCATCGATGACCACAGTCCCGCGTGGCGTGGAGGCCACGCCGAGGAAACCCGTGAGTGTCTCTGCCGAGCCCTCCGCTGCAGGCGCTGTCTCGACCGGCTCTGTCTTGGACTGCGGCTTGGGCGGCGCTGCGGCAACGGCACCCATGTTCTCGAGATCCACAACCAGGACGCGGGTTTCGCCCTCGTTGAGGTTGAGGTTGAAGGTGCGCCGCTTCTCGGGCGAGGTGGAGACGACGAGCCGGAAGGTCACATTGGCAGGAACAATCATGCCCTGCTGATCGCCGAAGATGTACTCGTAGGGATAGGAGGTCTTGCCGATCTCAATCTCGGTCGCATCGAAATTGGTGATGATGATGAGGCGGGCCTGGCCCTGCCCGCGCCGCGACGCGCGCGGCTTGGCCTCGAGCGGGCTCGGCGCGGCAGGAACGGACAGGCTCACCAGCAGCAGGGCGAGCGAGAGCCGAGCGGCACGAGCGGCGAGGCGGGCGAGAGGGTTGCGATACACGCGCAGGCTCCAAGGAGAGATGGTTCGAGCGCCGTAGCCGCTACCCCTGCAGGGGGCAACGAAGGAGGGGGCTAGCGGTCGAACATGTTCGGGTCGTCGTGAAGCAGCTTGCCCATGAGACCGCCCATCACGCCGTGGGCAATCATGAGCGCTGCACCGGCCACGAGCCCTCCGAGCGCCTGAAGCAGCGGCAACGAGACCGTGCCAACCGCTTCGGTGAGCCCGGCAAACACGACAAACAGCGCGACAGCTCCAAGAAACACGACGAGGACGTAGTGCGACAGCACAGCAACGATCTGCCCGATGACTGTGCCGAAGGCGAACACCTTGGTAGGCGCCCCCGACTTGACCGCAAAGGCCAGCGCCATCGGCCAATAGGCGAGCGGTGCACCGAGGACGAAGGTGGTCATGATGGTCATCATCGGGTTATCCCGCACGGCATCGGCCTTGGTCCCGAGCCAGCCGAGGCTGGCACCACCGAGAAGCATCGCGCAGACAACGAGCGGGGTTGCGTTGAGCAGGAAGGAGACCATTCCACCGAAGGGTGGAGGAGCATCTACATCCTTCTCTCCCGCCAGTGTGGCACGCATGCAGGCTGCGAAGATGCCGAAGGCAAAGGCAACCGTTCCCAGCATCCCAATGAGCATGAGGGGCAGCCCCGCAAAGAGCATCACATGGCCGACGCCCACACCGAGATAGCCAAGCAGTCCGAAGATCGACCCGAAACCCACCCAGTAGTAGCCCGACGGTTGGAGCGGCAGCGTGAGGCAGTAGCCGATGCTCTCGTTGAAGCTCTTGTCTGCAAGAGGTCCTCTGCGGATCGCAGCCTTGGGCTGAGGAGCGGGGCGCCGACCGCTCTTCGCCTCCGCGCCCGATTCGCCGGGTGTGAGCGAAAGCGCGGGCCTGACGGCCGCAGCTGCACCAGAAAGTTCTCGCCTGCCTGCTGCCGCCAAATCGACCTTGGGCAAGCCAGACGAGGGCGCGCCAGGCGCAGGCTCGTTCGTTGGGGCGTATGACCCGCTGAAGACATCGAGCGCGCCGCCGAGCCCAGGAACGCGGGAGGCGTCGTTTGGGTCGCCGGAAGGCAGAGCCGCGACGGATGCCGTGGCCCGTACGACCGCACCGCTCGATCCCTGCTCGACCGCGGGGAGGTTGGCACTCGGCGACAGAAGCGCGAGCGCGTTGCCTGAGCCCCGCGACCAGGGGTGCCGTACCGCGGAGGCGGTGGCGGCAGGTGGGCGGTCGGGTTCGATGGCACCGGTGCTCATGCTGACGCCGAGCGGGTCGAGAGCGAAGTCGAGGGGGTCGCCGAAAAGGATCTCATCGCCTGTACCGCGGCCGGCCTCGGGCGAGCCTCCGAAGAGCGACGCTGCCATCTCATCTACCGCGTCGAGCGAGGCGTAGGCAGCCACTGGCGGGGCAGTCGACGGCGGCGGCTCCTTGAAGTAGGCGGCGATGGAGGGCGACTGGGGGACCGAGCCCGTCTCGATCACCAGCCTACGGCCGGGCGCGGCGCCGAGCATGGGCGCCGGGAGATGCTCGGGCTCCGCGCGCAGCGGCTCGGTTTCAGGGCTCTGTTCAGCAGGCTGCCAGGCGCCAAATCCTCCAAGGGGCTGGTCCAAGCCCGGGTCGGCCGCAACGGGCAGCCCCTGCAGGCTGTCGAAGGCGGGCGCAGCCTCAATCTGATCACTCCAGCCCTCGCCCGTCGGGAGCGCATCGAGCTCCTCGTCGAGGAAGCCGCTTGAGCCTTCGACCACGGCGGCCGAGCCTGATGGACGGGAGCGCTCGATGATCGGCACCGACCCGGAGGACCGCAGGCCAACGACAGCACCCGAGACCTGGTCGACGCGGGCCTTCGCAAGACCAATGCGCGCAAGCTCGCTCGCACCCGACGGCTCGCTCACGCGGGCGCTGGGGACCGACGCTGTGACGACCGGTGCGGGCACGACCGGCGCAGGTATCGGCGCTGTTGCTGGGCGACCGAGGGGAAGCACCGGCCCATCGCCAGAGGCGGGACGGAACTCACCGACCGCGCCCATAAAGGTGAAGGCGCCATTGAACTTTCGGAAGTCGCCCTCCGCGACGCCCTTACGGATCGCAGTGGGCATGCGCGCCACCACCTTCTCGGCCTGGTCCATGGGAACGCCGAAGACCTGCGAGAGTGCCTCCGCGGGTGTTGCTCCGGCTTTGGGTCCCTCCGGAAATCCGATGAGTACAACGTCGAACGAGGCTGTCACGCTTCCTCCAGCGAGAGCGACGCGCCACCGTACAACGAAGCAGCCTCGCCGACAATCACGGAAATGGAACGGCCTCCGACGCGCTGCAGCAGACCGAGTGCCATGTTTCGCGGCATGAGCGGCCCTTCATAGATGAAGCCGGAATAGACCTGCACCAGTGAGGCGCCGGCGCGCATCATCTCGAAGGCCTCTGCTGCGTTGCTGATGCCACCCACGCCGATGATGGGAAGGCGGCCCTGCAGCCGCAGGTAGAGCCGGGCGACGACGCGGCGACTGATGGCAGTCAGGGGCGCACCGGAGAGGCCGCCGGCACCCAGCGACGCAACCTCTGATGCGGGCGTTGCGAGCCCTGCGCGCCCGAGTGTCGTGTTGGTCGCGATGATTCCGGCAACGGGGTGCTGCAGCGCGAGGTCAGCGATGCCGTCGAGCTGCTCGTCGTCGAGATCGGGCGCAATCTTCACCAGCACCGGCTTTTCCGCTCCTCCCGAGGCCAGCGCGAGCGCCCGATTCTCTGCACAGACTGCCGCGAGCAGTTCGCCCAGCGCGTCGGCATTCTGCAGCCCTCGAAGACCCGGCGTGTTGGGCGAGCTGACATTGACTGCGATGTAGTCGGCACCCGCCCAGACCTCTCGGAGCGCAGCCAGATAGTTTTCGTTCGCCGCCTCGTTGGCGACCTCTTTGTTGCGCCCGATGTTGACGCCCAGCCGGTAGCCCGCGCCTCGCGCCTCGAGACGCTTCGCGGCTGCGGCGGCACCGTCATTGTTGAAACCGAAGCGGTTCAGCAGCGCGCGGTCCGGTGCGAGCCGGAAGAGGCGCGGCTTTGGGTTCCCCGGCTGCGCGAGCGCGGTCACCGTCCCCACCTCAATGGAGCCGAAGCCGAGCGCCCCCAGACAGGAATGCCATCTCGCCTCTTTGTCGAAGCCGGCGGCCAATCCCACGGGCGTCTCGAAGTCGAGCCCGAAGCAGCGTACCGCCAGCCGTGGATCACGCACCTGCAGCAGTCGACCTAACAGGGGCGTCGCGCCGGGCAGCGCACAGAGGGCCGCAAAAATCGCCATCGACAGATGATGGGCACGCTCCGGGTCGAGCCGGAAGAGGACCGCACGAATGCATCGCCAGAGGAGCGCCATAAGGTCAGCCAGCAGCAGGCGCGCCCCAACCGCTGAGGCGCCCGCGCGGAGGTAGACCGATCCGTTCGAATCCTCAACCTTCCCATGCACCGCGCAACCTCATGCGTTGACAGGGGGGGTCGCGGGTGGCAGTTTCGGTCTCCCGCTCGACAACGCCTGCCCGGACCGGATGACTGTACCTGCTCTGCGACTCCTCCTGCTGCCCTTTGCAGCGCTCGGCGACGAAGCCGCTCTCGGCGTCTGGGCACGGCAGCTCCCGCAGCTGTTGAGCAGGTCGCTTGCGGGCACGGTTGCGACCGTCGCACCGCTCTGGCGCGATTCCGGCTCCGGGCGTTTGGTCCGGCCCGGAGGGGCTCTGCCGCAGAGCGTCCTCGAGGGAGAGGCCGAGGCCGCCGCCGCCGACTGGGTGCTCACAGGCGCTGTGGCACAGTCCGACGAGGGGCTCCGGGTCGACCTGGAACTCCAGCCGATGGCAGACCCCGGCGCAGCTCAGGCCTGGTCCCTGCCCCTCGCCCACGGAAGCGAAGGTGCCGCTTTTGCCACACTCGTCGGGCAGCTCGCAGCCCGGCTCGGACGCTCCGAGCCGCTCCAGGAACCGCAGGCCTCCGGGCCACTCTGGCCGCTGCTCTGTGACCTCGAGGTTGAGGCAGAGCTGATTGCGGC
>CAIQPA010000077.1 GCA_903873545.1 uncultured delta proteobacterium | reverse complement strand
GATCTCCTGGCTCGACAGTCCCGACAAGGCCCGCCGCCGGCAGCTCTGGCCCCCACCCTCGGGCAGCGGCGACGGCAGCGGAAGCGGCGAAGGCAGTGGGATGGCCAACTACCGCCGGCTTCGGCAGCGCGCCGATGAGGCCATGAAGAAGCTGGAGGCCGCCAACGAGGAGCTCGAAAAGCTGCGGCTCCGCATGGAGGGGAGGGCAGAGGCCTCCGGCGCGGCCGAGGTCGAGGCGAGCGGCGCGATGCCTCCTCTGCCGGGCATGGAGCAGGCCGGGATGCCGCCACTTCCGGGCATGGAGCAGGCCGGGATGCCTCCTCTGCCGGGCATGGAGCAGGGCGGGGTTGTCCCGTCCGAGCCGCCCGTCTCCCTGCCGGGTTGCGCCGTTGGGACCGAGCTCGCCGACGCGCTGGGGCTCGACGTTGGCGATGCCGTCAACCTGATCGACCCCGAGGGCGACATCGGGCCGACGGGCTTCATACCCCGCTCGCGCCCCTTCCGTGTGGTCGCCATCTTCTACACGGGGCTCTACGAGTACGATTCGCGGCTGGTCTTCACCAAGCTCGATGTGGCCCGCGGCCTCCTCCGCGTTGGCCCCGAGGTGGCGAGCGGCGTGGAGGTACGCGGCCAGAACCTCGACGACGCGACCGAGCTCCGCGACGCGGTCTCTGCCAGCATCGCCTCACTCGGTCGGAAAGACCTCAAGGCGGCCGACTGGAAAGAGCTCAACCGGAATTTGTTTCAGGCGCTGCGCCTTGAGAAGATCGCGATGTACTTCGTGATGAGCATCACCATCGTGGTTGCCAGCTTTGCCGTGGTCTGCGTGCTCCTCATGATTGTCATCGAAAAGCGGCGCGAAATCGCCATCGTGAAGTCGATGGGCGCAGGAGCAGCCGACATCTCTCTCATCTTCCGGCTGCTCGGCGGCCACATCGCCATCATCGGCACCGCGGTCGGGCTCGGCATGGGGCTCCTCGCCATCCTCTACCTGATGACGATTGGGATACCCCTTGACCCAAATGTTTATTACATCGACCGCCTCCCCGTCTCGGTTGAAGCAACCGAGATCATCGCGGTGGTTGTCGCGGCACTCCTGCTCGGGTTTGCCGCCACGATTCAGCCGGCCCGGGAAGCTGCCCGCCTCGACCCTGTTTCGGCCCTCCGCCACGATGACTGACCCCGCATGACCGCACCGCTCGTCCAGATTGAGGGTCTCACCAAGACCTTCGTCAAAGATGGCGCCACCATCGAGGTGCTGCGCGGCATCGACCTGCAGATCCAGCGGGGCGAGACCGTCAGCATCATGGGCCGCAGCGGCGCGGGCAAGAGCACCTTGTTGCAGATTGTCGGCACGCTCGACCGCCCGACCTCCGGCCGCCTCCTGCTGCAGGGCACCGACGTCTTCGCGCTCGAGGAGCAGAAGCTTGCGGCCTTCCGCGGCTCCTGGCTCGGCTTCGTCTTTCAGTTCCACCACCTGCTGCCCGAACTCACCACGCTCGAGAACGCCGCGATGCCGGCGCTGATCGCCCGTCGTCCGCGCGACGAGCCCTTCGGTCTGGCCGAGAAGATGCTTGGACGCGTGGGGCTCTCGCACCGGCTGACGCATCGGCCGAGCGAACTCTCGGGTGGCGAGCAGCAGCGTACCGCGCTCGCCCGCTCGCTTGTGATGAACCCGCCGCTGCTCCTCGCCGATGAGCCCACCGGCAACCTCGATGACCGCACCGGCCAGCAGATTGTTGAACTCCTGCACGAGATTGTCGCCGAGTCGCAGATCTCGGTCGTAGTCGTCACCCACAACCACCAGCTCGCAGCCTCCATGAGCCGTCGTCTCATCATGGACGAGGGCCGCCTCCTGCACGACTCCGAACAGACCGCGGTGGCTCCATGAGTGCCCTCCGCCTCCTCCTCGCATCCCTGCTTGTGCTTGCCGGCCTCGGCCTGGTTCCGGCCCGCGCCGAGGCACAGCTCACCGAAGACAACGCCCCCTTCATCGCCGGCATCGAGGTCAGCGGCACCGTCCGCGTGGAGGCCGAGGCCATCTACCGCCAGGTCGCACTCCGTGCCGGCATGCGGCTCACCAGCCGGTCGCTGGGCGAGGCCCTCCGCGCCGTCTACGCGATGGGCTTCTTCGACGATGTCTCGGTCGATGCGCAGCCGCAGGGCGACGCCATCCTCCTCCGGTTCATCGTCGTCGAGCGGCCCACCATCTCCAGCGTCGAGATCGAGGGCGAAGATGCCATCGAAGAGTCGGAGATGATCGAGAAGCTGGCGCTCCCCAAGGGCACCATCCTCAACCAGCAGAGCATCGCCGCCGGCGTCACCACCATCGAAGAGATGTACCGCGAGAAGGGCTTCTTCCTCGCCTCGGTCGAGTCGAGGGTCGAGACCCGCGCCGTCGGCGAGGTGGTGGTGAAGTATGTCATCACCGAGGCCGAGAAGGTGCGCATCGCCCGGCTCTCGCTCATCGGCAACGAGGCGCTCTCCGACGACGAGATCCAGCAGTTCATCGAGACCCGCCCTGAGACCTACCTCAGCTTCATGAGCGGGCTCGGCTCCTTCAAGGAGGCCTCGCTCGACCTCGACCTGCAGCGCATCCGGGTGCTCTACTACGACCGCGGCTTCCTCGACGTCCGCGTCAGCAAGCCTACCGTCTCGCTCAGCCGCGACCGGTCGCGGGTCTACATCTCCGTCCCCATCGACGAGGGGAAGCCCTACTCCGTCGCGACCCTCTCTGCGAGCGGCGACCTCCTCGAGGAGCCCGGTGTGCTTCTCAAGGGCTCCAAGATTGTGCCCGGCGAGAACTTCTCCTCTAGCTCGGTCCGGGTCGACCTCGCCCGCATCACCCGCTCCTACAAAGACCGCGGCTACGCCAACGCCAACGTCAACCTGATGACCCGCATGGATGCCGAGAAGCATCAGGTGTCGGTGACCTATGAGGTCGATCGCGGCGAGGTCTGCTTCATCGGTACCATCGAGGTCAGCGGCAACGACCTCACGCGTGACCGCGTCGTCCGCCGCGAGCTCGCCATCGAAGAGGGCGACCAGTACTCCTCCTCCGAGATCGAGCGCTCGGTCGCCTACGTCAAACGGCTCGGCTTCTTCGAAGACGTGACCTACGAAGAGGAGCCCTCCGCCACCGACCCGCGCATCGTGAACCTCCGGATCCTGGTGAAGGAGCGCTCCACCCGCTCGCTCCAGGCGGGCGCCGGCTTCTCGTCAGGCGAGAGCCTCTTCTTCATGGCCCAGATCAGCGAGAACAACCTCTTCGGTCGCGGCCAGTCGCTCACCCTCAACACCACGCTCAGCTCGCTCCGGAAGCTCTTCGTCCTCTCCTTCGTGGAGCAGCGGGTCTTCGACTCCAAGTGGCAGTTCGGCGCCGACCTCTTCCAGCGCACCATCCAGTACCCCCAGTTCACCCGCGAGTCGCGCGGCTTTGCGCTCAATGTAGGCGTCCGTCCCTTCGACACGTCGCCCATGTTCCGCGACCTCGCCTTCAACCTCGGCTACCGCCTCGAGGATGTCTCCATCGACCGCGCCTCCATCTCCGGCTCCGTCGCCGGCAGCACGCTCAGCCTCTACCGCAGCGGCATCACCTCGGGCGTCAACGGCACGGTCACCTGGGACAAGCGCAACGACCAGTACATGCCCTCCGCCGGCTTCTACCAGCAGCTCTACACCGAGGTCGCGCCCAGCGCGCTCGGCAGCGCCAACGAGTTCTGGCTCACCCGCGGCATCTCGCGCTGGTATGCCCGCCCCTTCGCCTTCGATTGCCCGAGCGATGAGCAGGGCGGCGGCGTCACAGGCTCGTTCTGCCGCTGGTTCTCGAGCGCGGTGCTCAAGCTCAACGGTACCATTTCGCGCGTCGGTTCGCTCTCGCCCGAGAAGCCGGTGCCCATCTCCGAGCGCTTCTTCGAGGGTGGCCCGAACGGTGTCCGCGGCTTCGAGCGACTCAGCCTCGGGCCCCGTCAGGGTTGCGCCAACGCAGACCCCTACGCCTCGCGGAGCACCTGCCCCGTCGGCGGCGTGAAGAGCCTCGTCTTCAACGGCGAACTGGAGTTCCCCATCCTCGCTGCGGTCGGCCTTCGTGGCGTCATGTTCGCAGACGCCGGCAACGCCTTCGACGCCGACCAGCCCTACTCGTTCCAGCTCGATTTCCTTGAAGATGGCGCCAACGCGGCCGTCCTCCGCTCCGCCTGGGGCTTCGGCATCCGCTGGCAGAGCCCCATCGGACCGCTCCGCTTCGAGTGGGGACACGCCGCCGCCCCCCGCGCAGGCGAGTCCGACCAGGTCTTCGAGTTCAGCATCGGCAACTCTTTCTAGCGCCTCTCTCCACGCCGGAGCCTTCGATGAAATCACCGCTTCTTCTTGCCACCCTTGCCGCACTTGTCCTCGGCGCCGCTCCCCTCACCGCCCAGGCGGAGGAGGCCGCTGCGCCGGCCGCAGCCGCCGCACCCGCTGCGCCCGCAGCCGCTGCGCCCGCAGCCTCCAACACGAACCGTACCGTCGCCTTTGTCGACCTCCAGAAGGCCCTCAACAACTGCACCGAGGGCAAAGAGGCCAAGAAGCGGCTCGAGGCCGATTTCGACCGCCGGCAGAAGGAGCTCGAGAAGGCAAAGGCCGACCTCGAGGTCTTTGCGAAGGACCTGGAGTCGAGCGCGGCCATGCTCACGCCCGAGCGCAAGCAGGCCAAGATGACCGAGTACCAGGACCGCTACAAGGCGCTCTCCGAGGGCTTCGAACGCCACCAGCGTGAGCTCGCGCGCGCCGAACAGACCGCCACCGCCGACATTATGAAGCGGCTCGTGGAACTCTCCACCCGCATCGCCCAAGAGAAGGGGTTCGGCATGGTCGTCGAGAAGTCGGCGGTCGTCTTTGCGGCCCCCGGACTTGAACTCACCGAAGAACTCATCCGCCGCTTTGATGGCGGACGCACCGCGCCCAAGTAGCAGCGATGACGCTTCGCGGCACAGTCTTCTTCCTGCTCGCAGGTCTCCTTCTGGGCGGCTGCGAGAGCTGCCGCGACAGCGGACCGCCCCGCATGAGCGAAGGGTCGGGGTCCGGCTCCGGCGCCGAAGAACTCATCGAACTTGAGCCCAACAACGATGCGGCGCAGGCCACGCGGCTCCTCGTCGGCAAGCGCACCTCCGGCGCAATCGACGCGGTCGCCGCCGACATCGACTACTTCTTCATTCAGAGCTCCGAGGGGCCAGCCACGCTCACCGTCACCGTCTCTGCACCGACCATCGCCGAGATCTTCACGGCAGAGGCCGGTCGGCCTGGTACCGCGACCGGCATCCGCTTTGTACTGGCACCCGGCGCGGCCAAAGTCATCGGCCCCTTCGCCCGCGCAACCGACACCTACATCGCGCTGTCGCCTGCCGCCTCCTCTGGGCCGGTCACCTACGATCTCACGCTGGCGCAGGCCGCGGCAGCCGGCCCCTGCGACCTCGAGGCCTCCATCGACAGCGACGACACCCTCACCGAGCTGCTCGGTATCCCGTCGCGCGCCACCCGCTGCCTCCAGGCTGCCCGCGACACCGACCGCTTCCTCCTCCCCGTGAAGCAGGCCGACGAACCCGGCTTCGGCCTTGTCGTGACCCCCGTGGAGGGCGTGCAGATGGCGCTCACCATCTTCGACCCCATCACCAAGGCGCCCATTGTCCGCCTCGCGGGCGATGCCCAGCGCCCCATCCGGCTGCCCAACCTGCGCCACGGCAGCGACCCCGCGGTGGCGCTCATCGCCGAGCTCACAGCCTCCGTCGGAGGCTCTGCGACCGCCGCCTACACGCTCTCTGTCGAGCCGCTGCCCGCTGCCGGAAGCGCCCTCGAACTCGAGCCGAACGACACTGTGGAGCAGGCCTCCGTTGTGGCCGCCGCCTCGGCTTTTGCCCCCATGACCGGCTACTTCACCAGCCCCAGCGATGTGGACTACCTCCGCGTCGAGACGGAGGAGGCGGCCGTCTTGCAGGTGGTCGCACAGCCGCCGGAAGGCATGGACCTCATCCTCACCTTGCCCCCCGCGCAGGCCGGTGGCGCAGAGACGGTGATCGACATCGGCACCACCGGCGTCGCCGAACGGCTCTGCGCGCTCCCTGTCTCGGCCGCATCGCCGGTCGTCGTCGGCGTCCGCCTCCGTGGCCAGCCGCAGGAGCTCGACGCCAGCTACCAGGTCCGGTTCGAGCCACTCTCCGACCCCAGCTACGAGCTCGAGCCCAACAACACCGCCAAGGAGGCGGTTGCGCTGGTTCCGCCGCCTCGCAAGCCAGCCAAGAAGCCGGCCAAGAAGCCGCCGGCCCCCATGCCCAACGAGGTGCTTGTCTACCGCGCCAGCGGTCTGAGCGGCTCCACCGTTGTCGGCCACATCGCGACCCCCGCAGATGTCGATGTCTTTCGCGTCGAAATCCCCGAGGACCCCAGCGCCGATGTGACGCTCGCCTCCGTCACGCTCCGCCTCGAGCCGGGCGGCCCGGCCGACTACACGCTCGAGCTCTTCGACGGCGACGGCGCACTGGTCTCGCAGGCCGCAGGGAAGGGCGTGAGCGAGGCCGAGGTCATCGCCATCGACCTCCCCAACGGCAACCTCTACGCCCGCGTCAGCCTTGTCACGGGCGACGCCTGCGCCGCTCCCTACCGGCTCACGGTCAGCCGCAGCGACTTCCCGCCGCCGCCCGACCCGAACCTCCCTGTCGCCCCCCAGCCGGAGGGCGGAGACCAGCCGCCGACGGCCCCTGAGCTCCCGCCCGCCTCGGCCGGCGGCACGCTCCCCAACCTGCCCGGCGCAGCGTCGCCGCTCGCGCCCGCTCCGCAGCCGCGCGGTCCCGCACCGTTGCAGCCGCGCCTGCCCACCAGCCCGCCAGCGGTTGCACCGAGCGACCCCAACACCTTCTAGCCGTTGACCTCGCTGCCCTGCGCAAGTAGAGGCCCGTCCCAACTTCACGCGGCATGACAAGATGCGTCACGCCCGCCTTAACTCTGGAGCTGTCATGTCGACCCCCGCCGAGATCTTCGCCACCATCGGAAACAACATTGGCAACAACGTCGAGAAGGCCACCAGCGTGAACGCTGTCTTCGGCTTCGACATCACCGGTGACGGTGGCGGCCAGTGGACCCTCAACCTCAAGCAGGGCACGACCAGCGGCTTCCTCGTCGACGGCCTTGCCGACGACGTCAACGTCACCATCTCCATGGCCACTGCTGACTGGACCGGCATCATCTCCGGCGCCAGCAACCCCATGCAGGCCTTCATGATGGGCAAGATCAAGGTCAAGGGCGACATGGGCCTTGCCATGAAGCTTCAGAACGTTCTGGCGCTCGCCAAGGGCTAAGCCAGCCCTTCGCTGCTACGCCCGCTCCACCTCCGGTGCGGGCGTCGTCGTTTTTGACCCTCCTCGCAGGACCTCGCACATGCTCTCCGGCCTCCCCGCAGACACCTTCCGCGGCATCACCGTCGTCGACCTCTCTCGCCTCCTCCCTGGCCCCTTCTGCACCATGCTCCTCGCCGACCTCGGCGCACGGGTCATCAAGATTGAGGGGCCCGACGGCGGAGACTACGCCCGCTGGTATCCGCCTCGGACCGACGACCACGCCGCCGGCTACGGCGCCTTCTTCGCCTCGGTCAACCGCGGCAAAGAGAGCCTCGGACTCGACCTCAAGACGGCCGAAGGGCTGGAGCTCCTGCGCAAGCTCCTCATGCGGGCCGATGTGCTCGTCGAGAGCTTCCGTCCCGGCGTCCTCGAGCGGCTCGGACTCGGCATCGATGCGCTCCGGGCGCTCAACCCCCAGCTCATCGTCTGCAGCATCTCAGGCTACGGCCAGGATGGGCCCCTCGCCCTGCGCGCGGGCCACGACCTCAACTACGTTGCCCGCTCCGGCGTCTTCTCTCTTGCCGGTCCGGCCGGTCATCCGCCCGCGGTCATCCCTGTGCAGGTCGCCGACCTCGCCGGCGGCGCCATCTATGCCGCCTTCAGCATTGCCGCGGCGCTCTTCCATCGCACCCGCCACTTCGCCGGCACCCACATCGATATCTCCATGACCGAAGGGGTGCTCTCCCTCCTCGGGCCGCTCGTCGCGATGAGCGAGGCCGAGGGCCACCGACCCGTCCGCGGCGGCGAGATGCTCACAGGCGGCATCCCCTGCTACCGCAACTACGCCACGGCCGACGGCCGCTATCTCTCGGTTGGCGCACTCGAGGCCAAGTTCTGGAGCCAGGTCTGCGACGCCATCGGTCGCCCCGACCTGCTCACCGACGGCTACGCTTCCGGCGAGCGGGGCGCCCGCGTCCACGCCGACCTAGAGGCCGTCTTTGCGGCCAAGACGCTGGCCGAGTGGTCCGCGATTTTTGCCCCCATCGACGCCTGCGTCGAGCCGGTGCGCGAACTCCACGAGCTGGTCGAGGATGCCCACTTCCGCGCCCGTGGCGCCATCGCGAAG
>CAIQPA010000076.1 GCA_903873545.1 uncultured delta proteobacterium | reverse complement strand
GGTCGTTACCGCGCTCGCGGGCGGCATCGACAATGCACTCATGTATGCCATTGGTGGCTACGGCGTGGACATCTGGGATCCCCAGCAGATCGAAGTCGAGTGTAAGTAAACGCCCGCAGCGCGGAGAAGGGTTCCATGACTGCTGGTACACATCTGGTTCGACGGTTGGCCTTGGCCGCTGTTCTTGGTTCCCTCTCCGCCTGCGCCGCGGCCCCTTCCGGCCTTTTCGTTCGGCACAACGCGAACGCGGTGACACCGGTGTCGGATACGGAGCTGATTCAGGTCGGGCGGGCCGTCGACCGGCTCGAAGCCGACCCCAACCTCCGCCTCGTCCTGATTGGACACGCCGACGCCACAGGCGATGCAACCGCAAACAAGGAGCTCTCCTTCAAGCGGGCGCGCTATCTTCGGGACCTGCTCTTTGAGCAGGGAATCCCAAAGTCCTCCGTTACCGTAGCAGCGCGCGGCGAGGAGGCCCCGGCCGCCTCCAACGAGACGCCCGAGGGCAGGGCGCTCAACCGGAGGACGGAGTTCTTCTTCTTCTTCCCCTCCTCCATCTCGCTCGACGAAAACTACGGCGTCCGCCTGGTCATCGACCGCGAGTAGACGTCGCATTGACATCGTCCGAGCCCCCTCGGTAGCCTCCTCCCTTCAACGAAGTCGGAGGGATGCATGCTGTTTGGGATTGCCGTCGTTGCGCTGCTTGTGGGCGCTGGTCTGGTCTGGGCTCTGATGCGGGGCAGCGTCGCCGCAGCCGGGGCGCTCGCCCGTTCCGAATCTGCCGCGCAGCTTGCGGCCCTGCAGGCGACCGCCGAGGCGGCAGAGCGAGAGAAGGCGACACTCCGCGGCCAGGCGGCCCAGTTCGAGTCGCTGCTCGATGCCCGCCGCGCCGACATCTCCCAGCTTCGGCAGGAGCTCGGCAAGGCGCAGGCCGAGGCGGAACAGATGGTAGAGCTGCGTCGCGCGCTCGAGGAACAGCGGGCCGGCGCAGAGGCCGCAGCGCGCAGCCAGGCCACCCTCGTCTCGGAGCTCAAGGCTGAACGCGAAAAGTTCGACGGTCAGAGCCAGCGCCTCAAGGAGATGGACGAGGCCTTCACACAGCGATTCGAACTGCTCGCGACCCGCATCCTCGAAGAGAAAACCGCAAAGTTCACGGAACATAACGGCATCAACCTCGCGCAGATTCTCGACCCCTTCAAGGAGCAGCTTCAGGTCTTCAAGACGACCGTCGAGACCACCCACAAGGAGGCCATCGAAAAGGCCGTCCGCTTCGACGAGCAGGTGAAGCAGCTCCATGCGGCCCACACCGGCCTCTCCACCCAGGCCGAAACGCTCTCCCGCGCCCTCACAGGCGGTTCAACCCAGAAGCAGGGGCAATGGGGCGAACTTGTCCTGGAGCGGGTGCTGCAGAGCTCCGGCCTGCGCAAGGACCACGAGTATGTGACGCAGTTCGCTGACAGCGTCGATGGGGAGGACAGCGTCGAGGAGCGGTTCCGTCCCGATGTGGTCATCCGGCTTCCGGACGGTCGTGATATCATTGTTGACGCCAAGGTCTCGCTCAATGCCTATACCCGCTTCACTGCGGCAGAGAGCGACGCCGAGCGCGAAGTGGAGGCCAAGGCCCATGTCGCGGCAGTCAAAGCGCGCATCGCAGAGCTCGCCTCAAAACCCTACGAGAAGCTGAAGAAGCTGCGCTCGTTGGACCTCGTCTTCATCTTCCTGCCCGTGGAGCCGGCCTACATCTTGGCCGCGCAGCGGGAGCCGAGCCTCTTTGAGGATGCCTTCAAGCAGCGCATCCTGATCGCTGGACCTACGACGCTGCTCGCCATGCTCCGGACAGTCGAGGGAATCTGGCGCATTGAGCGTCAGAACCAGAACGCGAGCAAAATCGCCGACGCGGCTGTCAAAATCTACGACAAACTCCAAGCGGCCGCCGAGGACTTCGAGAAGGTGGGGCGTCAGATCGACGGTGCACAGAAGACCTACCAGCTTGCTCACAACAAGCTCTTCTCCGGCAACGGAAACCTGATCCGCCAAGGCGAGGCTATGAAGCAGCTTGGCCTCAAGACCAAGAAGGCTCCCTCAGCGCAGATAATGGCTGAGGCTGGCGTGGAGGCCGACGAGCTCGACGAGGCGGAGGCGCTCCCGTCAGAGGAGTAGCACGGCTAGGCCTCGCGGCGAGGGGAGCGCAGCCCATGCTCCAACTCCGCCGCCGGGGCAAGCCCTGCCGGAGCACGGAGCGGGTGGGGCAAAACGAACAAACCCGAATGACCTCGGGGGACATTCGGGCTGTTGCGGAGTGGTCAGGGAGGGAATTGAACCCCCGACACGAGGATTTTCAATCCTCTGCTCTACCGACTGAGCTACCTGACCGTCGGAACGGACGGGGGGCGTGTAGTGGAGCCCGATTGGGATGTCAACATGGCTCCGCAGCGGCGGGCGAAAGCAGAAGGACGGCGCTACGTCGGCGGGCGGAGTTTAGGCTGCTTTCGGGGGCTGGGCGCGACCGTGAGGTTTGGTGGCGTCGCTGCTGATCGCGATTGAAAACGGAGGGGCGGTTGGGTAGGGGGTTAGCGCCCTCATCCGTCTGCGATGATCGGGGCTGGTTCCTAGACCTGCACAACGCGAGTAGTTCACATGTTGCGAAAGGGTGTTCGGACGCGCCGCACAGGCGCATCGGCAGTGACCGGCGCAATGGCCGCCATGGCGCTTTGCCTCGTGGCGCTGACCGGTTGCAAGCCATCGATCTTCATCTCCAAGGATCCGGCAAAGCTGGGCGCAGTCTACTCGACCGGCGTTCTTCCCTTTGAAGGGGCCTGTGGCGTGAGCGACGAGTCGGGTGTTCGCATCCAATTCGCCATGACCACCAGCACGCAGCCTGCCTTGCCGATCCGCGAGGGTTCAAAGTTGCCCGGGTTTGAGGTCAGGGTACCGGACAACTTCAACGCGGCGAGCGTCGAGTTCGCGGACCTGGCAGAGTCGCCCTCCAACCGGGCCGTCATCTACCCTGCACCTGACGTTGAATGCGCGACCGACGCTGACTGCAGCAACGGCATGGTCTGCGACCTCCGTGCGCGGGCCCAGACCTCGGGCGACACCACAACGGTCTGCCAACTCAAGACCACGCTCGGCCAGATCACATCGCGCCCGCTGGTCCAGACCCGGCCACCGACGCCCTACTCGCACGAGGTGCTCATCCTCTTCTCGAACGGCTCGACCATCCTTGGCGCCAACCCGAACGGCACCTCGAACCCCGACCGTCAGAGCGACCCGGACGAGTCGCGCACCTCGTCGGCCTACTACCTGACCTCGCGGTTGGCCACGCTTGCCAACCTGCCGAACGACCTCGACGAATCCGTCAAGGTCTGCGTCGGCTACTTCAACGAGCCGCAGGGCCTGACGCTGAAGCTGCTGCCGCCCGGCGCAACCCTCGATACCTGCTTCAATCGGGTGGACGGTAGCGTCGTGAACGACATCCAGCGGGTCAATCCTGTTGTAGAGGGACTCTTCGCGCAGGTGCAGAGCACCTCACAGCAGGGTCCCCGCTCGAACTACGGCGTCCTCAAAGAAGGTGCCTCCATCTTGGGTGCGGCCACCAGCACGCGCAGGAAGCACATCATCCTGGTGACCGACGGTCGCGACGATGGCTCGAATCCGAACACCGAGAACTTCGACACCGCGGTAACGGCGCTGCTGAGCACCGGTGCGCAGGTCCATGTGCTGCAACTCGACTACCCGGGCGACGGAGGACTTCGTAACCCCGCGGGACCCATCGACCACCTTGCCCAGATCGCCTGCCAGACGGGCGGTAGCTACCAGTATCTGTCGAGCCCCAAAGACTTCGAGACCGCCTACTCTGCCATCGCGAACAACATCGCGGGTGGCTTCGAGTTGGGCGTCGTTGTCGGCGGCTTGGCAGGCCTGCCTGCCGGCACCTACCGCGTCGCGACGACCATGGCTGTCACCCTGGGCGATGCAAGCGCCAACAAGGGGGTGAAGTCGGTAGACTTCTCCTACTCGGCCGATGGCGACAACCGGCTTACGCTCTTCAGGCGTGGCCCTGAGTTCTGCGCGGTTGGCGAGGTCGCTGCAGACTGCCTCTGCGCAGAGGGGCTCGACGACTGCCTGCAGTGTGCAGCTTCGGGCGAAGCCGAGTCGGAAGGCTCGGGAGCATGCCTATGATCCGCACCCAAATTTCATCCCTGTTTCGGTTTCGCCGTCCTTCGTCCCCCGATTTCGTTCGAGAGGAGAGAATGCATCTCTTGACCCGACTGGCTGTTGTCCTCTCCACGGTTGCGACCGTGGCCTCTTTTCCGCTTGCCGCCAACGCGCAGGAGGGCGGCGACGAGGCTGCTGCCGCGCCGGCCGCGGCCCCTGCCTCCGAGTCTGACGACAAGGTAGAGTTCTGGGCGAAGCAGCGTCAGGTGCGGGTTATCCAGCGCCGCCTCTTCGAGAAGGATGGGCAGACCAACATCACGCTCGGCGTGGGTATGCTCCCCAACGATCCCTTCAAGACCTACACGCAGGGCAACCTGCGCCTCGGTCACCACATCACCGAATCGCTGTCGATCGAGGCCTCGGGCTCGCTCGTCTTCCTGGAGCAGGACAGCGACCTTGCCGGCTACCTGCGGGAGGAGGGCGATTACAACATCTTCTCGCGCGACCTGCAGAAGTGGCGGGGCAATGTGGTGGTGAACTGGTCACCGATCTACGGCAAGTTCGCCTTCGCTGGACAGAAGCTTGCCCACTTCGACTGGTTCTTTGGTGCAGGTGCCGGTGCGCTCGGCGTTGAGACGAGCACCGAGGGCGACCTCGGTACGCCGGCTGCTAAGACGACGGCTGAGGCCATCGTTGCGACCGGCTGGGACATCCACCTTGCGCAGGAGTTCGCGCTCCGCCTCGACGTGCGCCAGTTCATCTTCAAGAAGACGGGCGGCGGCACAGCGCTGCCGACGGAGATTGCGCTCGGCGCCTCCTACTTCTTCTAGGCTGAACGGTCTGTCTCTTTCTCTGACCCCATACCTGCCAGGAACCTGACATGGTTGTCTCATCCCTTCAATCCAAGATGGTCCGTCGCGTGGCGGCCTGGTCGGTGGCTGCGCTTGTTGCGCTGTCTGCGACCTCGGCCTTCGCCATCGACAAGAGCCAGATTATGAACCTGCAGCTCGCAGGTCTCTCTGCGGATGTCATCGTCAACGTCATCCGAAGCGACACGAGCGGCGTGAACATCACCGAGGCCGAGATCGGCGAGCTCCGCGCTGCGGGTATCCCCCAGCCGGTCCTCGATGAGCTCTGCTTGCGGGTTGGCTGCACGGCAACACCCGGTGGTGGCGGCGGCGCGGCCGTTCGCCCCGGCGGCGGTCGTGGCGGCAACAATGCTGCGGTCATGCAGCAGGAGCGCGAGCGCCAGCAGCGGCTCGAAGATGACCGCCGGCGGCTTGAGCAGGAGCGGTTTGAGCAGGAGCGCGCCAACATGATGGAGCGCATCGAGGCGGATAAGCGTCGCACAGCGAGCGTTCAGACCGCATTTGCCGGCCTGCGCGCAACTGACCGGCTCATGCGCGAAGGCGATTTCCTTCGCGCTGCCGCAGTGTTTGAGCGCTTCATGACCGAGGTGAATCCCGCGCCCGACACTCCCGAGTACTACGCCGGTCTCACGGGCTTCGTGCGCGCGATGCACAAGGCTGGCTACGCATATGCGATTCGTGGCAAGGCGTTGGAATGGGTCCTCCTTGGGCCCGGCCACTCCGAGTTCGCAGAGGGGTTCGCCATCCTCGACGACATCTCGCGCGACACCAACTACTTCGACCCCTCCTTCGAGCGGCTCGCTGATATGCCGGTGAGCGACCAGTCGCCCGGCTTCCAAGATGCTTGGAACTTCTGCCTCGGTCGCTTCTTTTGGACCTACGAGAACCCCGTTCGGGCCATCGAGTTCTTCTCGCGCATCTCGAACGGTTCGCCCGACGCAGCCAAGGGTGCCTATCTCTCCGGCACCATGCAGCTGAAGAACCAGGAGAACCGTGACGCCATCGGCTCCTTCCAGCGCGCTGTCACCCTTGCTGGCGAGAATCCCGCGGCCAAGGATGCCAAGGAGCTCTCCTATCTGGCATTGGCCCGTCTGGCCTACGAGGTCGGTCAGTATGACGCCGCCCTCTTCTACTACCGGAAGGTGGGTGCCGACTCGCAGCGCCACCCGCGCGCGATGTTCGAGCAGGCCTGGACCTACTTCCTCAAGCAGGACTGGAACCGTACGCTCGGCGCGCTTCAGGCGCTTCATAGCCCCTACTACAGCAAGCACTACTTCCCCGAACTGGGTGTGATCGAGGCCGCGGCCTTCTACAATACCTGCAACCTCGAGGCGGCCGAGCGGGCGTTGGCCGAGTTCGACGCAACCATTGTTGCGCTGGAGCAGAAGGTTGCAGCCTTTGTGACCGAGACGGTGTCGCCGGAGGTCTACTGGGACGCCATTGAGCAGTTCTACGCGCTGCAGGGCACGGGCGAGGCTGTGAAGCTCCCGGTCGAGGCCATCCGTACGGTGCTTCGCGACAAGCAGTACCAGGGCCAGCTCGAGGTCATCAGCCAGCTCCGCAAGGAGTCGAAGATGCTCGAGAAGGCTGAGCCCATGCTCGGCACCTTCGCGACCGAGACGCAGCAACAGATTGAACTCGACATCAAGTCGAAGATTGTCGACGGCGGTCTCCGCGTGGCGCAGCTGCTCCGCGAGATGGACGCCGAGCTGGTGGACTGGCGCCTGAAGGGCCAGGAGGTCGGCATCGAGATCAACGGTGACCTCATCAACGCGACCCGTCGCGCGCTTGAGGGCGGCACCATCGACAAGGCCGGTGCGAAGAACGAACTTGTGCTCGCGCAAGACTGGCTCTTCTGGCCCTATGAGGGCGAATACTGGGCCGATGAGGTCGACTACTTCCGAGGCAATCCTGCCGACCTTCGCGACGAAGACACGGGTCTTTGCGCTGAAGGCAATCCCTAATCGATTCATTCAGGTAGAACGCGGTGCACACCATGTTGCGGAAGGTTCTTCTCACTTCAGCCCTTGCGGCTGCAGCTCTGTTTCCGTCGCTCGCCTCGGCGCAGCGAACCTATGAGACCCCCGGTTACGCAGGGGAGGGCATGCCCTACCGTGACTGCTCGGGCGGCGCGGCTCCGGCCGACCAGTCTGCGATCAGCGACGGCCCACTCCGGGCCAACGCGGCGGCGTCTGGTGCTGAGGTCTCTTCGCTCGATGCCGAGCGGAACCGTCAGAAACTGACCACGCAGCTCAACGAGCAGATCCGTCGCTACGACGGCATCCTCGCCAACATGCCGCCTGACTATCCCAACCGTGCCGACATCCTCTTCCGCAAGGCCCAGGACCTCAAGGAGATTTCGGACGCAGACTACCAGGTCCACTACGCGAAGTTCCGCGAGTGCATGAACAATTGGTACACCTGCGGCGGTGATTCGGAGTGCTACGAGCCCCTTCGCGACTACGCGGTGCCCATCGCGAACTTCCGCGACATCGCCCGTAACCACCCCGGCTACAAGCGCATCGACGAGGTCATCTTCCGCCTCGGCGAGCTCCTCATCAAGAACGACCAGGGCTCCGAGGGCGTCACCTACCTGCAGAACCTGGCGCGCAACTACCCCAAGTCGATCTACCTGTGTGAGGCCCACCAGCTGATGGGCGACCACTTCTTCGACCGGGGCATCCTGACGGCCGCGCGCCAGAACTACGACGACTCGCTGAAGGTTCAGAACTGCGACCTCCGCACCTACGTCCTCTACAAGCTTGCTTGGGTCGACATCAACGAAACCCTCTTCGACGAGTCGCTCACCAAGCTTCAGACGGTTGTGACGGAGATCGACAACGCCAAGGACAAGCGGAACGACCTCCGCAACCAGGCGCTCACCGACATGCTCAAGTGCTACTCGGAGCTCCCGAATGGCTGGCAGTCTGCCCGCGACTACTACGAGCAGCGGCTCGGCGAGACCGACATGCGCCGCAAGCTCACCATGCTCGGCGGCCTCTTCGACACCCAGGGCAAGCATGAGGAGCGCTACGCGCTTTCCGGCTTCTTCCTTGAGCGGTTCGGCAAAGAGGAGAAGGTCCCGCAGTGGGCAGAGGAGCAGCTCGACGCGCTCACCAAGCTCGGCGACTGGGATCGCTACGAGGCCCGCGCGCGTGAGTTCATCGCGCTGCTCGACCCCCGCGCCGCCTGGACGCTCGGTCAGCCCGCCGGCAGCCGTTCTCTCGGCAACGCCCGCCAGCTCGCTGAGGGTACGCTGTTGGGTGTTATCAACCGCAACTACCAGGAGGCCGAGCGCCTCAAGACCAAGCCGACTGCGCAACAAGCGCTCGTCGAGGAGGTCGCGGCCGACTACGCGGAGTTCTTCCGCCGGTTCCCGGACAGCAAAGAGGCCTACGACCGTCGCTTCGACTTCGCCGAGTTGGTCTATTACAAGATCGTCAATGGCGGGAAGTGGTCTGAGAAGTACTGGCTGCCGCGCGACCGCTTCGATGTCTACCTCCGGCAGGCGGGCGACCTCTACAAGTCGGTCGTCGAGATGAAGCCCGACCCGAAGGCCGAGCACGCGCATGACTCCGCAGTGGGCGCACTTCAGGTCTACGACGACTTCATGATGCGTGAGGTCCCCGACATCAGCGAGCCGCTCCCGGCGCCCGACAAGTTCAAGTTCGTCGCAGAGCAGCCGCTCGGCACGGCCAGCAAGGACTATGTAGATATCGTCGAGTGGTTTGCGAAGCTCTACCCGGACGACGACCTCATCCCCGAGTCGAGCTGGCGCGCCGCGTCGCTCTACCTGCGTAACGGCTTCGTCGGCGAGGCGGCTGCGCGGTTCGAGACCATCATCGAGCACCACGCCAAGCACCGGTTCGCCCAGGAGGCAGGTCTTGCCGCCTTCGTCTGCTACCAGCACGTGAAGAACTACGGGAAGATCGAGTCGGTGGCCCGCACGCTGCTCGGCACCTGCAAGAACAACGCAGCGCTCTGCAAGGCCGACCAGCTCAAGCGAAACATCGCCTACGCCATGGACATGCAGGCCAACGAGATCACCGAGGCCGGCAAGAAGCAGGAGATCGACGGCGACCGTCGCGGCGCGCTCGAGCAGTTCGTCCTTGCAGCCAACAAGCGTGTCTCGCTCTACCGCGAGTTCCCAACATCGGAGTTCGCAGCCAAGGCGCTCTTCAGCGCGGCGGCAACCTTCGAGCAGGCACGCGACATCGGGCAGTCGATCAAGCTCTACAACGAGTTCCTGACGGCCTTCGACAAGACAGACATTGGCGCTGTCCTCGACACCACGATTGCGGCCGACACCAAGGCGGCGGCGGTCTCCGACATTCGCGGCATGATCCCCGCCGCCAAGTATGTCCTTGCGCTCATCCACGACTCGCAGGCCGACTTCGCCAAGGCTGCCGACTGGTTTGAGAAGCTCGACGCCTACGACACCTTCGAAGACCGCCACATTGCCATCCTTCGGGCTGGTCGTCTTCGGGAGGCCATGGGCCAGTACGACAAGGCCATCGCGCTCTACAACCGCTACATCACGCTGAAGCCGACCTCGGAAGAGGCGCGGAACCTCTTCTTCGTCATCGCCGAGGTAGAGATTGACCGGAAGAATGTGGATGCCGCCTATGCGGTCTACCAGCGGTTCATCGACACGGCGGGCACCGACACGGTGCGCAAGCTGGTCGCTACCTACCGCCAGGCGGAGATTCGCCGCAACGCAGGCAAGATGGACCTCGCGCTGGCGCTCTACCGTCAGATCTATGTGATGTATGGCCCGGGCGTGCTGGGCTTCGACAAGAACGGTCTTCCCACGGAGTGGACGACCGCACCGGGCAAGAACTTCCCCGACGAGAAGCTCCGCAACACGGTGCTTCCGCTGGTTGCGGCGGCCCGGTTCTACGTCGCCGAGCTTTCCTTCACTGCAGCCAAGAGCAAGGACCTGAAGTACCGCGAAGGCAAGTGGCAGCAGCTGGCCGAGAAGCTTGCGGGGCAGGCTGAGGCGAACAACGCGGCCCAGAAGGAGATGTTCGAGGTCATGCGTCTCGGCGATGCCCAGTGGGCCGTTGCCGCCGGCACCCGCATCGGCGAACTCTACTTCGACTTCTACAAGAAGATGGGCAAGGTCGAGACCTTCGACGTCGACACCTGCATGGAGAAGTACCGTCTCTCCTACGAGCAGTGCGATGAGGCTGCGACCAAGATTGATGAGAAGGTCTACCAGATGCAGGAGCCGCTCTCGGGCAAGGCCAAGGATGCCTTCGAGCGGGCCCGTGATATCGCTGTGAAGAGCCGCGTCTACACGACCTGGACGCAGCGTCTGCTTGACCAGCTCCACGACCTTGACCGCTCCAACCGTCTCGGCGGCGCCGACGGTGTGGTCGCGAACAAGACGGCAGATATCTATGTTGCGACACCCTACAACCTCGACCTCTCGGACAAACTCGCCGCCTTCGGGAAGTTTGCCGAGGAGCAGCGTCGCCAGCAGCAGCAGCAGCAGCCGCCGGCGAAGCAGTAAGGCAGGGGGCTCGTCATGCGTATGGAGAAGACCAAGATGAATCAGCGTCGTATCGGTGGCCTGTTGACCGCCACGCTCCTTCTGCTCTCAGCCTGCGGTGGTCCCCAGGGCCCAGCAAAGTCGACGGAAGAGGTGCCCAAGATCAAGGATATCCCGGGCGTGAAGCCCGCTGCACTCGCCGCCTTCAACGCTGCGTTGAGCAAGCTCAACAAGCAGCCCAAGGACTACGTCGGCGCCCAGTCAGATTTCGAGGCGGCGGTCGCAGCCGACCCGGACTTCTGGGAGGCGCTCGACAACCTGGGCCTCGTTCAGATGGACCTTGGCCAGTACAGCGCAGCGGTCGACAGCTTCCGCCGCGAGGAGCGGCTCATCGAAGAGCTCGTGTCGCGCGGCTGGCCTGTGAGCAAGCGTCGTGTCCTTCAGATGAGCCTCGGCAAGGCGCTCGCACTTGGCGGCCGGACTGCCGATGCGGCTGACGCCTTCGCGAAGGTGCTGGTCGAGGACCCGAAGGATGCCGACGCGAAGGCCAACCTTGCCGCCGTCTATGCGCAGCAGGGGGATTTTGCTCAGGCGCGCGTCTTCATCGGCGAGCTACTCGAGATGGATCAGAACGAGCCCGGCGCGCTGGGTGTTCTTGCGCTGATCTACAAGAAAGAAAACAACATGCCGATGGCCCGCTACCTGTGGGAAAAGTGCATCGGTGAAATCGCCGGTCGCCAGGCGGCCATCGACGACGAAGAGCAGTACAAGGAGCTGAACGAGGCCGATGCAGCCAAGCTCCGCGCCTTTAACGAGCAGAAGGCCGACCGCCTCGCCAAGCAGCTGAGCGATGTTCAGAACGAGCTGGGCGTGGTGGCGATTGCTGAGGGACAGGCGGACGCAGCGGAGGCCTTCTTCAAGAAGGCAATCGCAAACAACCCGTCGAACGCGGCGGCGAGCCTTAACTTGGGCGCCATCTACCTCGACTACGCCAACTTTGAGGATGCCTGCGTGGCGTTCGGCGACGGTTTGGCGCTTCGGCCGCGCGATATGAGCGGCATGGTCGGCTTCGCAGCCTGCACCTACGGCGAGGGCAAGGTTGAGGCTGCCTACGCGGCCTATCAGGCAGCGCACGAGGCCTTCGACCAGGAGCCCTCGCTGACCGAGAAGCTCGGCGATATCGCCTTCCGCGACTTGAACAACCAGAAGGCGGCCATCGGTTGGTTCACCAAGAACCTCGAGCAGCGCGGTAGTGCCGAAGCGACCTGCGACCAGCGTGCAGACAAGATCTGCAGCTCGGTCAAGGCCCTCATCCAGATGGCTGCCACGACGACGCCCCAGACGCCGGCCGACCTGAAGGCCTTTGACAAGTTGATCGCTCCCGAGGAGCCCGAGGAGGAGAGCCCGGTCGAGCCGGCCCCGTCCGAGGGTTCGGGTGCTGAGGGTTCAGGCATTGCGCCTCCTGCGGGAAGCGGCGAGACGCCTTAGGTTTGGAATGGTGGGCGGCGACCGTTGGTTGCTGCTAGGTAGAGATGGAACTTCCGGAGGATGCAGATGAAGAAACTCACCGCACTTGTTCTCTTTTCGATGCTTGCGCTCCCCGTGGTCGCAGTGGCCCAGGATGCCGACGAGCCGCAGACCAAGTTCATCGACTTTGGCGAAATGCTGATCGACGGCGAGCTGCAGAAGCCGCAGGGGATGTTCAACACCGAGCGCGGTCGCGCCCGGTTTCAGAGCCTTCTGAGCCTGCGCCGCTCCTTCCTTCCTGACATCGAGAAGGCCTCTCAAGAAGAGGGGCTGAAGTAGTCGGCAGGCCGAGGCGGCTGCGCGGTAGACCGAATCTCCCGTGCTGCCGTTGCAAGTGCCTGCAGCAGTTTCTGAAAGGTCTGTAGATGGTCAGAAACGGTGCGGTTCTGGCCCACATTGAGAGCAGTTCACATGAAGATTGTTTGCGACGCGTGTAGCGCGAAATACACGATTCCAGACCACAAACTGAAGGCGAAGCAGAACAAGGTTCGCTGCAAGAAGTGTGGTCATACCATCGTGTTCTCTGCCGAGACCGGCACGAGCGCTGCGCTGCCCGCGACCGCTCCCGCGGAGGCCGCACCGGCCTCTGCAGCATCACAGTGGTTTGCCGCGGTTGATGGCGAGCAGACAGGCCCCCTGACCCGGGAGGAGCTCTTTGGGCTGCTCGCTGGCGGTCAGGTTGACCAGGAGACGCTCGTCTGGCGCGAGGGCATGGAAGACTGGCTCCGCCTGGCCGACGTGAGTGAACTCGAAGAGCGCCCCTTTGCGGGCGGAACCGCCGTATTCAGCTCCTTTGAAGAGCCTCCCGCTCCGCCGCCGAGCGGTGCGTTCCTCGCAGCGGCTGGCGGTGACACGGCCGAAGTCGCCGCCGACGCGCCCACTGCACCCCCGGTCGATAGCGAGTCCGCCAGTCCGGTTCTGCTTGGCGACAGCGTCATCGCCGAGGCGCTTGCCACGGGCAATGCGCACGAGCCTCTGGCAGACGACTTCCTTCGAACCGAGGCGCCAGGCATCAAGGCTGCTTCCGCTGCCGCTCCCGTCTTCGCCGACTTCTTTGCGCCGGCCTCACAGGCGCAACTCACGGGTGCCAACAAGATGGTGGCGGAGCGGAGCGAAGACTCCGTCCTCTTCAGCCTCGCCACGCTGACGCAGTCTGCGCCGGCCGTGAAGGCGGGAGCCGCTGCCAACGACGCGTCGGGTCTCATCGACATCCGCGTCCTCGCCAGCGCCGCGGCGCCTGCGCAGGGTGCCCGCTCGCCGGTCGCGAGCATGGCGGCGCCGGTCATTCCGCTGCCTCCCCGCAAGAAGAACACCGGCCTGCTCGCTGGCGCCGTGGTTGCCGGCATTGCCGTTGTCGGCCTCGCTGCTGCTGTCGTGGTAGTTGCAACCCGCCCCGCCCCCGTGGCGGAGGCGCCTGCCGCGCCTCCGACCGTTGCGGTCGAGCCTGCGGCCCCCGCGCCTGAAGTTGCCGCTGCGCCCACCCCGGAGCCCACCGCACCGCCTGTTGAGCAGCCGGGTTCCGGCTCGGGCACGGCCGTTGCAGCCGTTGCCCCTGAAGCGCCTGCTGCCGGCGTGGCGGAGGCGGCCGCAGCCGGTCGTGTCGCCGGTCGTCCTGCGACCCCCGATCCGGTAGCGCCGGCTGCACCAGAGGCTGCGCCTGCGGTTGTTCCCGCTCCTGAGGCAGCGCCTGTCGCGCCTGCCGCGCCCCGCAAGACCGATTCGGCCGTCGCCGGGGTGCTCAACAACCTCCGGAGCGGTGGTAAGCCCAGCGCCCCGGCCGCAGCAACGCCTGAGCCGGCCGCTGCGCCAGCGCCTGCTGCAGCCCCCAAGGCCACCCTCACCAAGGATGAGGTCCGTTCAACCATCGCCCGGTACGGCAGCCGCATCAATCGCTGCAAGACCCCCGAGACCGCCGGTTCCACCGTCAAGGTCTCCTTCTCCATCGACCCCTCAGGCTCGGTCAACGGTGCGGCTTCGCCCGATGGCGGCGCGCCTGGCGCCTGCGTTGCCGGCGTTGTCGCGGGCATGAAGTTCAAGGCCTTCGAGGGCGCCGCGCTCTCGATCACCTACCCCTTCAAACTCTGAGCCTGAAAGTCACGTCGGCCGCTAGGCTGCGCGTGGCTATCGAGCGTCCGGAGGTCTTTGCCTCGCTCTCAGCGGGTGCGGATCGTACGGGCGGTTGATTCAACCGTGAGCGTGGTGCGCGCGCCCACGGGGCTGACAACCACGTTCACGATGCCGAGCCGATACTCGGTCTCGGTGACGAGGCCTGCCTGCATGTCGAAGAGCAGAAAGCCGTCGCCGCGGCCTCGGCTCACAAGCGCGCTTGTGCTGTTGCTGCCCGCCGTGGCCACGCTACCGTTGGCCTCGGTCTCGTAGGATACGCCGATCACCGCGATGTTGCGGTTCGACTTCGCGAACCCCTTGAGAGTGTAACGCAGGTTGGCGGTGGCATCGACGCGCCCGGTGTCGTCGGTCACAGCCATGGGGATGGTCTGGAGCCACTGGGTACCGATGCTCATGGGCTCGCTGGGGAACTCGGGCCACTGCATCGCAAGCAGGTCGTTGACGAAGGCGGCAGCTTCGCTGGTTGACGCGTCGCGCTCACCGACGGGCGTGGGGTTCACGATGGTCCCCTCCGCGAGCAGGGTGCGCTGTGCCTGCGACGAGGAGATGCTCTTGACGAGGTTGCTGACGTCGACCGGCTGGCCGTTGCTGGTGAGCGCGATGTTGGGAGAACGGATAGCGAGGGTCATCTCGGCACCACCTGTCGCGGTCACCTCCTGCACCTCGAAGAGGCTGGGCAGGCTGACGCGGCTCTCGGAGAGGCTGGTGGTGCTCCCGACGGCCGAGATGGTCTGGCGCGCGGTCGTGTTGAACTGGAGCGTCTGGCCCTTGGCGAACTTGTAGCGCAGGGTGACCTTGTTGGTGCTCGCTGCGTCGATGGCCGCTGCCGCCGGTATGGCTGCTCGGAGCGGCGCCGGGCTGGCAGAGGTCAGGAGCAGGAGCAGGGCAGATGCAGCGAGGCGGGCAGGAGACATCGATCGAACTCCACGTCAGGAGGTTTCGGAGGCTCTACGATAGCCGAGCGCGACTTGTCCAATGCGGCGTGAGATCAGGTAGCGAAATGGTGCGCGAATGTGGTAGAAACGGGTGGCGAGAGACCAGTTCGGAGTGTGTGGATGGGCAACCGATTCGGAGCATGGAGAGGAGCCCTTGGCGTCGCGGTCGGCGCGGCCCTACTGAGTGGTGCCCCGTGCGCTGCGTGGGCCGACACGCTGGCTCTTGTCACCTCGTGGAACCTCGATGGCAGCAAGGGCTCGTGGTGGGTTGGCGACCCTGCCTCGCCGGCCGACGAGGCAATGCGCGACGGTAGCGCGCCGGTCGGCGGGAGATGGCGCAACCCGGAAGGGGTGCAGCTGGCGGCACAGCTGAGCAAGGTCTTTCTCCGCCACGACCTGAGCGTAAACAATGGCCGCGCGCTGGCGGGCGTCTACGGCGCGACCCACGCGCTGGTCGGGCATGTGCAGTGGGAGGTTGCCGAGGGCGTCTCCTTTGTCGGCCTGCAAGCCGTGCGCGCACGGCTCGATGGGACCTGGGTCGTCGCGGCCGATCAGTCGACGCTTGGCAGCTACCAGGTCGCTGTGACCGGCTTCGGGCAGACGTTGGAGGAGGCCGAGAAACAGGCAGGCGCCTTGCTCGAACTAGAGGTCCGCCGGTCGAAGCCGGCTGCACAGTCGGCCGCTCCGCCAAGCCTCGGCGTGGGCGAGGATGAGCTGGTGGTGGAGGTCAAGGGCCCCGCGAGCGCCTATGTCGCCTTCCTGCGGCGGCTCCGGGAGCTCGACAAGGGGATCATCGACTTTGGCGAAGTATGGGCGACGGAGGGCACGGTCTGCCTCCATCTGGAACTCGACGAAGAGACGCCCGATCTGCGTATCACGCGGGCACTCGAGGGGCTTGTGAACACGGCCCAGGAGGGCTTCACGCTGAGCGGACTGAGGCGGTCTGGCAACCGGGTCGTCGGGCTTGTTGTGGGTGCCGCCGCCGCTTCGGCGCCGAGCGGTCGATGAAGGTGGCCGCGCCGGCCCTGTTCTGGCTGCTGGCGCTCTTTCTGGCCTGCTCAGCCTGCCTGGTGACGCAGCCGTTGCAGGCCGCAGAGCCGATGCTGCCAGTGCCTCCCGTGCGGCCCGAGATGGCGCAAGGGGTTGCGCTCGGCCTGCACTTTCAGGATCCGGAGGCGAGCTACGAGGGCTACCTCTGGGAGATCGCGCGGACGGGTGCCGACACCGTCTCGCTGGTGGTCTCATGGTCGCAGACCGACATCCGTGCGACCGAGCTCGCTCCGCGTGCCGGAGAGACACCCCCCGACGAGGGTGTGCGCCGCGCCATCGCGGCTGCCCATAAGATGGGGCTCAAGGTGCTGCTCTTCCCCATCATCATGATTGAGCGGCGCGGGCCGGGCGAGTGGCGCGGCAAACTGGCTCCGAGCGACCGTGATCGCTGGTATGGGAGTTACCGCAGCTTTCTGCTCCATTACGCGGCGATTGCGGCGGAGTGCGGGGCGGAGCAGCTCTCTGTTGGCAGCGAACTTGGCACGATGCAGGTCGATGGCGACCGGTGGCGGGCGCTGATCGGCGAGGTGCGTGCGGTCTACGGCGGGCGGCTCCTCTACAGTGCGAACTGGGACGACTACGAGAGCGTCCCCTTCTGGCGCGAGCTCGATGCGATGGGCGTGACAGGATACCACGAGCTGGTGCGGAGCGGCACCACGACACCAGCGGTGGCAGCGCTTGTCGCTGCCTGGCAGCCCATTGTGGCAGACCTTCGCCGCCTGTCGGGACTGATTGGGCGGCCGGTGGTGCTGACCGAGGTGGGGTATACGTCGCAGGCGATTGCGGCACGCCACCCGTGGGACTACACGCGGGCCGGCAAGGTCGATCTGGCAGCGCAGGAGAGGCTCTATCGTGCTCTCTATCTGGCCTGGTCCGAGGTGCCCGAACTGGGCGGGCTCTACCTCTGGAACTGGTTTGGAGATGGCGGCGGCGGCGATAACGGCTACACACCGAGAGGCAAGCCGTCAGAGAAGGTGATCCGCCATTGGTTTGGCGCGGAGCAGGAGAGGGCGCAATGAAGGTCATCGTCGTCGCCAAGACACCCAAGCTGGAGGTCATCGAGGCCAGCAGCGATCGCGCACTCGCCGACCTTCGCGAACGCGACCCCGACGCGCTGGCAGCCCTGATTGCGAGCACAAGGCGGCAGCGGGCAGCCCTAAGCCAGGTGGTCGAGGCGCTCGATGCGAGCTCGGCCAAGGTCGAGGTGCTCTCTCGTGCCGACTTCACCGGTCCGCATCACGACACCGACCTCGTCGTCGTGGTGGGTGGCGACGGCACGGTGCTCGATGCGTCGCACTGGTTGCGCGACACCCCGCTGCTTGCCGTGAACAGCGATCCGGAGACGTCGGTGGGCTACTTCTGTGCCTGCGACAAAGAGGGGTTTCCGGAGGTCCTGGCAGAGGTGCTGGAGGGGCGTTCGCCCCGCACGCAGCTGCATCGGATTGCCATCACGGTGAACGGGATTGCCTTCCCCTTTCCCTGTCTGAACGACATCCTGGTGAGCAGCCCCAACCCAGCAGCGATGTCGCGCTATGTCCTGACAGCGGGTTCGCGCACCGAGATTCAGGCGTCGAGTGGCATCTGGATCAGTACGCCTGCTGGTTCGACGGGCGGCGTGCGATCGGCGGGCGGTACGGTCATGCCGCTCGAGGGCGCGCTGATCCAATATGCGGTCAGGGAGCCCTACGGGCCGCGGCACGGACGGTACGAGCTTTTGCGCGGTGTGCGACACATCCGCGAGGGCTTGGTGGTGCGGAGCCGCATGCCAGAGGGGAGCCTCTATGTGGACGGCCCCTACCTGCAGATCCCCTTCGGAATGGGCGATCTCATGGAACTTCGTGAGGGCCCGCAGCTCCGCGTTCTAGGCATGCATCCGGCGCTCCGAGAGCGGTGAATCCGTCGCCGATTTTTTGACCATGCGGTCGCGATGTGGAACGGGTGCTGGCGCTCGTCGCAGGCTGCCTCGTTGGCGGTCGCGTCGTGCGGTTCGGGCTCTCTCACTGTTCGGAAGCGTGCATGGCAAAGAAGCAGACTGCGGCAGCAAGTGGCAACGGGGTCCTCTCCTTCTGGAACATCCTCTTTGCGGTGACGATGACGGGTGTGGGGTTCGCCGCAGGAGCGGCCTATGGTAAAAATTCGGTGATCAAGTCGCCCTCTTCCGATGCCGTAGCGGCAGACAGCCTGCCCAAAGATGACGACACACAGGGCGCGATCCCTGACGACACCTTCAGCGCCTTCGATCGCATCCCGGACGCCCGTGGTCGCAGGGTCGCACGCGAGGGTTCCGCTGCGGTTCAGGTGGTGCTTGCGCCTGGCGCCGATGCGGCTGCTGCGGGCGATCCCGAGGGTTCCGCCAAGGAGCCCGAGGCGGCGGCACCCACGGCGGAGGCGGTGGTTGCGGCTCCCGTGCAGGTTCCGAGCAAGCCGGCGCCTGTTGCTGCGCCCGCTCCGGCCGTTCCGTCGGAACAACTTCTAGCGAGCGGCGCGGCCTCCGCTGGTGGCACTGCTCGCAAGGTGGGCAGGAGCGCGTCGCAGGCGCCGACTTTTGAGATTGTGGCCGCGGGCGCGCGCACATGGGAAGAGGCGAATGAGGCCAGCCGCTCGCTCAAGGATGGCGGGCTGAAGACGACGGTCTCCGCGGTGCGCGACGAGCGTGGCGGCCAGCGCTGGCTGGTGCACGTGCAGGGCTCGGGCGACGGCTCCGAGAAGAAGCGCCAGGAGCAGTTGATCCGGCGTCTGCTGAGCAGCCGCTAGCCCAACCGGGCAGCCGGCCTCTCGCTGGCCAGCCGCGGGTTGGATGGATGCGCGTTAGGGCGCCGCGGGAGCTGCGGCGTCGGGCGCGGCTGGCACAGCGGCCGCTGGGACGGGCGCTGGCTCGGCTGCAACGGGCGCAGCCGCCGGAGCTGCCACAAGGTGGAAAATCTTCCAGTCGTCTACGCCGCCATCGCCGTCATAGTCGGTGCCGATGCGGGTAAGCGCCTGGTTCTCGAAGTGTGACCAGCTGTCTGTGAGCCCGTCGCCGTTGGGGTCGCGCTCGATGCGCTGAAGCTGGCCGTTCCGGTAGAAGCGGGTCGACTCGGGCTTGCCGTCGCCGGTGAGGTCGATGCTGACCCGGGTGACCTTGCCGTCGACGATGGTGGCCTCGGTCTCGAGGACGCCGTCGAAATCAGTATCGACCTGCTCGCCGGTGAGACCGCCGCGACGATTGTAGTTGCGAATGACATCCATCTTGCCGTCGAGATTGGTGTCCATCTCCTTGCGCGTGATGACCTCGACATACTCACCGCGCGGCTCCTTGAGACGGGCGTCGGCGAGAACCTGTCCGGACCGGTCGCGGTATCGGACCCACTTCACGATGTCGGCGGTACCGTCGAGGTTGAGATCGAACCGCTCGCCCTTCATTCCGTCTTCGGTGTAGATCGGCTCGAGGAGCGGCGAAGGAGCATCCTGGGTGCGCTCACGGAGACTCGCTTCGGAGCCTCCGCATGCCGCTAACATCGAGAGCGAAACAAGCGCCAAAAATTGGTTGCGCATGGCGAGGTCCTGAGTGGGTACGAGGAACCCTCAGAGGCTATCGCAATCGGGCGCTACGAGCAAGCAAGACGCGCTGCAATGGGTTGACACCCTGCCGCACTCTCCGTAGCAGCCGAGGCGCAACTGGCAGCCTTGATTGTCTCATCGGCAGCCCAGTCGTATCCGTTCGTCCATTGGGAAGGTCATGCCTCAGGAGTTGGTCCGTAACTTCTCCATTATCGCGCACATCGACCACGGAAAGTCGACGCTGGCGGACCGCCTTATCGAGCACACCCGAGGGATTGCAGACCGCGACATGCGGGCCCAGTTCCTCGACAACATGGACCTCGAGCGTGAGCGGGGCATCACCATCAAGGCGCAGACGGTGCGGCTTCGGTTCCCCGCCTCGGATGGCAAGGTCTACACGCTCAACCTCATCGACACGCCCGGACATGTCGACTTCACCTACGAAGTGAGCCGAAGCATGGCCGCCTGTGAGGGCGCCATTCTGGTCGTCGACGCGACGCAGGGCGTGGAGGCCCAGACGCTTGCCAACGTCTACCTGGCCCTCGACAACAATCTCGAGATCATCCCGGTGCTCAACAAGGTCGACCTTGCGAGCGCCGACATCGAGCGGACGCGGGAAGACATCGAAGAGTGCATCGGCCTCGATGCTTCGGAGGCCATCCCGGCGTCAGGCAAAGCGGGCATTGGCATCAACGAGATCCTCGAAGCGATTGTGAAGAAGATTCCGCCGCCGAACGGCGACCCCGACGCACCACTTCAGCTGCTCGTGTTCGATAGCTGGTTCGACGCCTTTCGCGGTGTGATTGCACTCGTTCGCGTGGTCAACGGCCGCGTGAAGAAGGGCGACCGCATGCGCATGTTCGCCACAGGCGCAACGAGCGATGTTGTCGAGGTTGGCATCTTTGCTCCCTTCGCGGCGCAGGTGCCCTTCCTCGAGGCCGGCGACGTTGGCTTCCTCGCGACCGGCATCAAGGATGTGAAGCTGACCCGCATCGGCGACACCATCACGCTGGACAACGCGCCCTGCGAAGAGCCGCTGGTTGGCTTCAAGGATGTGAAGCCCAACGTCTTCAGCGGTATCTTCCCTATCGACCCGTCGGATTATGACGACCTCCGCGAGTCGCTCGAGAAGCTGCAGCTGAACGATGCCGCCTTCCGGTTCGAACCCGAGACCTCCATCGCCCTTGGCTTCGGCTTCCGTTGCGGCTTCCTCGGCCTGCTGCACATGGAGATCATCCAGGAGCGGTTGGAACGGGAGTACAACCTCGACCTCATCACGACGGCCCCAACGGTTGTCTACGAAGTCGACATCAAAGATGGCGGCATGATTCTGGTCGAGAACCCGAGCAAGCTGCCCGACCCAACCATGATTGAGTCGTTCCGCGAGCCTTGGATCAAGGCGCTCATCCCGGTTCCGCCCGAGCATGTGGGCGCCGTCATCGCGCTCTGCACCTCGCGCCGCGGCCGCCAGCTCGGCATGAACTATCTCGGCAAGACCCGCCTGCAGCTGGTCTACGAACTTCCGCTCAACGAGGTGGTCTTCGACTTCTTCGACAGGCTCAAGTCGGTGTCGCGTGGCTACGCATCCTTTGACTACGAACTCATCGGCTACCGCGAGGGCTCGCTCGTGAAGCTCGACGTGCTCGTGAACGGCGAGAAGGTTGACGCGCTCAGCATCATCGTTCACCGTGACTCGGCCTACGACCGCGGCAAGCTCCTGACGAGCAAGCTCCGCGAGATCATCCCGCGGCAGCAGTACGAGGTGGCGCTGCAGGCCGCCATCGGCAACAAGGTTGTCTCTCGCGAGACCATCCGTGCCTTCCGCAAGAACGTGACGGCGAAGTGCTACGGTGGCGACATCTCGCGCAAGCGGAAGCTTCTCGAGCGCCAGAAAGAGGGCAAGAAGCGGATGAAGCAGGTAGGGTCGGTCGAGATTCCGCAGGAGGCCTTCTTGGCCGTGCTCAAGGTTGACTGAGTGATGTCGGACCACGGAGACAAGAAGTCGGCGGGTTCGCCACCGAAGCCCTCCGGGAAGTCGAAGTTCCGCGAGTATGTGGAGTCGATTGGGATGGCTGTGAGCGTGGCGCTGCTTCTCCGCGGCTTCATCGTCGAGCCCTTCCAGATCCCGTCGGCCTCGATGGAGCCGACCCTGCTGGTGGGCGACTTCCTCTTTGTGCAGAAGTTCACCTACGGCCTCCGGCTGCCCTTCACACGCGACTATGTGGCCCGCTGGCACGACGTGAAGCGGGGCGACATTGTGGTCTTCGGCTTCCCCGTTGAAGAGGTCTCCACGCAGCTGCTCCTCCGTCGCTACGAAGAGGTGGCGAAGGTGGTGGAGACGACGCGGGGACGGCTGCCCGCGACGCTCGATGAGCTCCGCGAGGCCGCCGCAGGTGCGCTCCCTCCGGCCGTTGACGGCTGGGGACGACCGCTCGTCTATGAGGCAGTCGTCGGGGCTCCCCGCATCTCGAGCCTCGGACCGGACGGCGCATCGGCGTCGCCCGACGACCTCACCATCGACAACGCTGCCCGCTTCCCCATGGGCTGCCTCGACCCCGGTTCGCTGGGCGAGCGCAAAGACTACATCAAGCGGGTTATCGGCCTTCCGGGCGATACGGTGGAGCTCCGCAACAACCAGCTCTTCCTCAACGGCGAGCCGGTCGCGCGCGAACCCATCGAGACCCCTCAGGGCGCAAAGACCTTCTACGCCTATTCCCGCGAGACGATGAGCAGCGGTCCCCACTATGCGACGGGCTACTCGGGGCGCGATCCCGATTTCGGACCGATCAAGGTGCGCGAGGGGAACTTCTTCGCGATGGGCGATAACCGCGACAACAGCTCCGATGGTCGCTGCTGGGGCCAGGTCCCGCAGGACAACATCAAGGGCAAGGCGCTCTTCATCTTCTTCAGCAGCGAGTCGGGAAACGGCGTCCGCACTGAGCGCATTTTTCAATCCGTAGATTAGTTTAAACGCAACCTTGTGAGGCAGGCGTGAAGTCAAAACCCGCAATCATCGCGTTGGCAGACGGTCGGTTCTTTGAGGGCGAGGCGATGGGAGCCGATGGCGTCAGCGTCGGCGAAGTCGTCTTCAACACCTCGATGACTGGGTACCAGGAGATCCTCACCGACCCCTCCTACCGTGGCCAGATCCTGACCATGACAACGGTTCATGTCGGAAATTACGGCATCAACCCCTTCGACGGAGAGTCGTCCGCGCCCCATGTCGCCGGCTTTGTGGTGCGAGAGGCCTCGCGGGTGGCGTCGAACCACCGGGCTACGCAGACGCTCGATGGCTTCCTGGTCGAGCACGGCGTCGTCGGCGTGGCCGGTGTCGACACCCGTGCGATCACCCGTCGCGTCCGTGACGGCGGTGCCATCATGGGCTGCGTTGCGCACGGTCGCACCCGGGCAGACCTGCCCGAACTGCTCGACATCATCGCCAAGGCGCCTGCCTACGACAGCATTGACCATGTGGCGGCTGTCTCCGTCCGCCAGCCGACCATCGTCCATGCCGAGCCGACGGGCGACAGTTTCATGCCGACACGGCCTGCCTTTCGTCCGCTCTCAGAGGGCTGGAGCGCCGACGAGTCCGCACTGCCGCTGGTCGTCGCCCTCGACTACGGGATCAAGTGGAGCATCCTGCGTCGCCTCCTCGAGCGGCCGATTCGGCTGCTGCTGCTCCCTCACGCAACCTCCGCGTCGGAACTCAAGGCCTATGGCGCGGCAGGGCTGCTGCTGTCGAATGGCCCTGGTGACCCGGGCCGCATGGATGCGGAGACTGCGGTCGTCCGAGAGCTGGTCGGAGAGCTTCCGATTTTCGGCATCTGCCTCGGCCATCAGCTGCTCTGCCGCGCGCTCGGCGCCTCGACCTTCAAGCTGGCCTTCGGCCACCGCGGCCCCAACCAGCCCGCCGGTCTTCGCGGCGAGGGCCGGATTGAGATCACGAGCCAGAACCACGGTTACGCAGTGCAGTGGGAGACCATCCCGGATGCGGTGCAGGTGACGCAGCGAAACCTCAACGACGAGACCATCGAGGCGGTGTCGATGCCGAGCCTGCGGGCCTTCAGCGTGCAGCACCACCCCGAGGCAGGGCCCGGCCCGCACGATGCGCTCGGCGCCTTTGCAGCCTTTCACGGTGCGATCGGAGGAGCGTGATGGCGCTGCGCGGCGGTCTCAAAGCGCTGCTGCGCGAGCACGCGGTTGCCGTGCTCTTTTTCGGGCTGCTCCTGCTGGTTGCGGCGGTGTTCCGCCAGGTGCTCGCCCCCTTCTTTCTCGCGGTTTTCATCGTCTACCTGATCGAGCCGCTCGTGGCCCGGGCGAGCAGAGACAAGGTGAGGGGGCGGCCGGTTTCGCGCGGGCTTGCGGTGGCGGGTGTCTACGGCATCGCCATCAGCATCACGGTCACTGCGGGTGCCTTGATGGTGCCGCGTCTGGGCGAAGAGCTGCATCGCATTGGGGATCAGGCGCCGGCGGCGCTCAATCAGCTCCGCGCACAACACCTGCCGGCCGCGAGCCGCTGGGTGCAGCTCCGCTTCGGAGGGCTGCTCGAGAAGGACGCAGCCGAGACAGCGCACCGCGCGGCGGAGCGCGGCATTCATGCTGCGGCAGAGCGCGGGGAGCAGGCTGCAGCGGTTGCCTCGGTGCTTCGACCCGAGGAGCGGGAGCGCATGTTGGCGCTCCATGCACCCGTCACGCAGAAGAGTCTGAAGGCCGCCGGTCAGGGGCCGGCTGTGTTGCGCCTCACGCCGACGCCCGAAGGTGGTTTCGAGGTAACGACGGCAACGGCGCTTGAGTTCGAGCAGGTCGGCGCCAACCGCTACCGTTTGGCGCCTGCGTCGGCAGTCGTGGCCGAAGAGAAACTCGACCTCGAGAGCATGCTGCTCGGCTCGATCGAAGAGCTCTCCGCCGGCTCAGAGGCGGGGGTAGGGCGGGTGCTCCAACTTGGTCAGAAGCTGGCAACGCTCCTGGCCAGCGCGGTTATGACAGTCTTCCTCGCCTTTATGCTCGCAGCCTTTCTGTCGGTCGACCTGCCTGGGACCATTGGGTTTGTGTTGGCTCTCTTCCCGGCGCGAACGCAGCCGCGGGTGGCAGACCTGATGTCTCGACTCGACAAGGGGCTCTCCGGCGTGATTCGCGGGCAGCTCTCCATCTGCGCGGTCAACGGCTTCCTGACCGCCCTCGGGCTCTTCCTGCTTGGCGTCCCCTTCGCCACGACGCTTGGCATCTTTGCAGGCATCTGCAGCCTGATCCCCATCTTTGGTACCTTCATCTCGTCGGTTCCTGCCATCCTGCTGGGCCTCTCGGTCGGCCCCATGACGGGGTTGCTCGTGCTGGTCTGGATCCTCGGCATCCACTTCGTTGAGGCGAACCTCCTCAACCCCAAGATCCTGGGCGATGCGGCCCAGATCCATCCCGTGGTGGTCATCTTCGCGCTGCTTGCGGGCGAGCATACCTTCGGACTCATCGGCGCACTCTTCGCTGTCCCCACAGCATCCATGCTGCAGACGCTTTTCTTCTTCGCCCGCGAGCAGCTCGCTCCGGTTGCCTCCTCTTTGACCGAATCTCCCGAACAGGTTTCGCCATGAAGTTTGGATTCGCCGCAGCTACGGATGTTGGCCGCAAGCGCGACCACAACGAGGATGCCATGTTCGCGGATGCCTCGCTCGGCCTCTTTGTGGTCTGCGACGGCATGGGCGGTCACGCAGCTGGCGAGGTCGCATCGGCGATGGCGGTTTCCGAGGTCACGGCCGGGCTCCGCCGGCAGCTGGAGCGGATCCGAAACCTCATGAAGGGCGACCTCGTATCGCGTCGAGAGGCTGCGACGCTCTTTGCGTCGGCTGCCCACAGCGCCAACGCGGCTGTCTACGCAGCCGGTGAGAGAAACCCGGCGCAGCGAGGCATGGGCACCACGCTCACAGCGCTCCTGCTGGTTGACGACCGCGCGCTGGTGCTCCATGTGGGCGACTCGCGGCTCTACCTCGTGCGCAACGGGCAGTCTCACCAGATCACCGAGGACCACACGCTGGCGACGGAGCTGCTGCGAACCGGTCGGACGAAGGAGCAGACTGGCGCGAGCGAAGCCAACCTCGCCGCGCTGACCAAAGCGGTCGGCGTCTATCCGCACACCGACGTCGATACGCTCGAGATTCACCTGCTGCCGGACGACCGCTTCCTGCTCTGCAGCGACGGTCTCCATGGCTACATGGACGACTTCAACCTCAGCACCTTCCTCGCCCACTCCACGCTGCCGAGCGCGCCGGCCGACCTCATCGCCTTCGCCAATCGGCAGGGCGGCAGAGACAACATTACGGCCATCAACATCTTCACCGAGCCGGCCGCAGACACGGCAGCCAATGAGCGCACCCGCCTCACCTTCAACACGCTGCGGGCCATCCCGCTCTTCCAGTATCTGACGTTCAATGAGCTCATCCGCCTCATCCCGGTCTGCCAGGCGATCGAGGTGACAGAGGGGGCGACGGTGTTGCACGAGGGAGAGGAGAGCGGCGACTTCTATGTGGTGCTCTCGGGCCGGCTCCGGGTGCATACCGGTGCGCGCGAACTCGCGGTGCTCGACGCAGGGCAGCACTTCGGCGAGATGTCGCTCGTCGATAGCCAGCCGCGGTCGGCCTCCGTCGCAGCCATGACCGACGCAGTGCTGCTGCGGATCGGCCGCACCGAGTTCTATGATGTGATGCGGCAAGACTCGGTCATGGCCGTCAAACTGCTCTGGAACTTTATCCAGACCCTCTCCGGCCTTGTCCGTGAGCAGAAGGAACTTCACCTTGAGACCGTTGCAGTACGGGCGATGGAGCGCCCCTACACGCGTGGCGGTAGCCTCCCGGAGTCGTGACATGCGCCTGCTCGTTCTTGGCCTTCTGATCTGTGGCCTTGTTGCCTGTTCCAAGCCGGTCGACCCGCTGACGGGCGGCAAGCTGGTCTACTCGGAAGACTTCGAAGGCTCGGGGCTGCCGTCTGCGTGGAGCACCAAGTCGCCCGTCTGGAAGGTGGCGCAGGGCAGGCTCACAGGGGCCCGCGCTGAGAACGAGGGTGCCTGGCTGTCGCAGCCGCTGCCGGAGCAGGTGCGGGTTACCTTCACCGTCTCGTCGGCCTCGCCCGATGGCGACATCAAGTTCGAGATTTTTACCGACGGCAAGACCCACCAGAGCGGCTACGTCGCCATCTTTGGCGGCTGGAAGAACAGCCTCAACATCATCGCGCGGCTCGACGAGCATGGCGCCGACCGTCTGGTGGGCGCCGACGGGCAGGCCGTCGTGAAGGACCGCGTCTATGAGATGACCGTCGTCCGGACCGACAACCGGGTCCGCTGGTGGGTGGATGGGCAGCCCTTCCTGACCTACGCCGACGCCGCTCCGCTCCGTGGCGAGGGCCACAACCACCTCGGCTTCAACACCTGGCATGCGCCGCTCTCCTACGATTCCGTAAAGGTCTACGATTTGGCTGCGCAGCCATGAGCGGCTCGATGCGCATCGCGGTGGCGCAGCAGACCTCCACGCCCGACACCGAAGCCAACCTCCGCTGGATGGAGGCCGCCATTGCGGAGGCAGCGGCCGGCGGCGCTCGCCTGATCGCCTTTCCCGAGAATGCCCCCTTCATGGGACCGGAGGCTGCCCGACTCGCGGCGCCAGAAGGAGTGGACGGTCCGTCGATGGGTCGCATCGCTGCGGCAGCGCGGAGCCAGCGCATCGCGGTGCTTGTTGGCAGCTTTGCAGAGAAGGGCCCCGACGCCGGGCGCACCTACAACACCAGCCTCTTCTTCGACGACGGCGGGCAGCTGCTTGCGACCTACCGCAAGATACACCTCTTCGATGTGACCGTGTCGGCCGATACCGTCTACCGCGAGAGCGCGTCGGTTGCGGCGGGCGAGCCGGTGGCGGTGGTCGTGCCCTTCGACGGCTGGAAGTTCGGCCTTTCCATCTGTTACGACCTGCGCTTCCCGGAGCTCTACCGGGCGCTGTCTGCAGCCGGGGCCGAGGTGCTCTTTGTGCCGGCGGCCTTCACGGTGCGGACTGGGATGGCGCACTGGCACCTGCTGCTCCGGGCGCGTGCGGTGGAGAACCTGGCCTATGTCGTGGCACCTGCGCAGGTGGGCACCCACTTCGGGCAGCGAGAAACCTACGGTCATGCGCTGGTGGTGGCGCCGTGGGGCGAGGTGGTCGCCGAGGCAGAGGGCGGCGCCGGTCTTATCTTCGCTGAGCTCAAGCGAGAGCGGGTTGCCGCGGTGCGGGCCCAGATTCCCGCGCTCGAGCACCGGCGGCTCTGAGCGGTCAGGCAGCCGGGTCCAGGGCAATCCGGAGGACGACCCACTGGCTGCGCTTGCGGCCGAGCCAGGCGCCGGCCTCGAGGAGCCAGAACTGAACGCCATACTTCTTGCGGAGAGGGGCGAGGGCTTGGTCGAAGGCGGGGCCCAGCGGGAGGATTTCACACTGTCCCTGCGCCCAGTCGCCGAGGATCTGGCTGCCGCTGACGTTGCAGCGGGCCATGCGGCAGGCGGGGTTGGTTGCGAGCCGCTTGACCTTGAAGGAGGTGCCGTTGGTGATGATGACGAGGTGGCCCTGGTGGCCGGCGACCCAGACGGGCGTTTTGACGCCAGAGCCATCCTTTCGGAAGGTCTCGAGGCTGATATAGGCGGCGTTGGAGAGTTCTTCGAACGAGGGCATTGGGAGCTCCGAGGCAGGTTGCGGCAGCCTCTGGTCGAAGACGGGTCGCGACACAAGTGCTTGCCCGTGTGTGGCGGCTCTGCTAGGAGCGCCACGTCTTTCATGCTCCCGCATCCGTGCGGGATCCGCGCTTTGGGAAACCTGAGCGTGGGGCGGCGCGAGCCTCCCGGCACCGCATGAGAGGCGCCTTTCCACAGTCTTGACGCGTGGATCTGGCAACAAGCCGGATGCATGGATTGATCTTGACGGAAGCCAGCCCACAGACCTTGGAAGAGCGCCTCGAAGAGGTGTTGCAGCGCATCACCGATGCGATGGGCCTCGAGATCTACCTGTTCGAGGTGCGTCCTCGTCAGGATGGGCTGCTGAAGCTGGTCATTGACCGTCCGGGCGGCTCGGAGCCGGGGAAGGGCATCACGGTCGGTGAACTGGCGCAGGTGACGCGTGAGTTCGAGGCCGTGCTCGAGACGACTGCGATGGTGCCGTTTGAGTACCGCATTGAGTGTTCGAGCCCGGGCGTGGAGCGTGAGCTGACGCTGGACCGCCATTTCGCGGGCGCTGTCGGGAGTCGGGTTCGTGCGACGCTGCGCGCGCCGGATGCCTCTGGCCGGGGCGTCTTTGAGGGGCGCCTTCTTGCGTGGGACGGCGCGACCGTGACCATCGAGGATGCCAGCGGCCCGCAGACGGTAGACCGCGAGGCCATCCGCCGCGCCAAAGTGCTGTTTCAATTTGCAAACCCCAAGCCAACGGGGCCTGAACCGAAGCCGAACAGCGGCAAGGCAAAGCGTCCCACCGGCAAGCCGAAGAGGTAACTGAGCATGAGTCTGAACATGGTCATCGAGCAGGTGAGCCGCGATCGCGGTCTCGACCGTGCGGTTCTTGTGGAGGCCCTTGAGGCTGCG
>CAIQPA010000075.1 GCA_903873545.1 uncultured delta proteobacterium | reverse complement strand
GGCGAGGCGGAAGCCGAGGTGCTGGAACCGATCCTGTGGAGTATAGGCTCCCAGGCGGGCGGCCGACCGCGCTGCGGGCGCCAAAGATAGGTACGAACCTCCACGAGCACTCCGGTAGCCAGTGCCGGTGGTTGTACCACCAAGCGGATCGGTTACCGGGCTGTTGAAGTAGTTTCCATCGTACCGATCGTTGACCCACTCCGAAACATTTCCACTCATGTCGTAGAGCCCCAAGGCGTTGGGGAGTTTGCTTTTCGCTACGTTCGTCTGGCTGCCTGCGTTTGCTGCAAACCAGTAATAGGCGGGATCGCTCGACGCGCCCCAGTAGTAGGAGGTGGTCGTCGAGGAGCGGGCCGCAAACTCCCACTCTGCCTCGGTCGGAAGACGGTAGCCTGTGCAGGAGAGCCCCGCAAAACTCGCGTCTGCGCAACCGAATGGGTTACCCGACGTCCAGTTTATGGGGTCAGAGCAACCGGTAACAACATAGCAGCTGGTGAGACCCTCCGCCGCAGATTTGGCGTTGGCGTACAGGGCCGCGGCGAACCAATTGACCTTCTCGACCGGGCAGGTGTCGCCGCAGGCCGAAAACCAGGAGGGGTTGTTAAGGGCTCCGGCGAGCGCCTTCCATTGGCCCTGAGTCACCTCCGTCTCACCGATGAAGAAGTTCCTGGTCAGCGTCACGCTGTGCTGCGTCTCATCGGCCCCGCGGCCCGTTTCGCCACCGGGCGAACCCATGTTGAAGGTGCCCGCTGGGATGTAGTTCATGCCGGTAGGCGCGCAGCGGTCGTTGGCAGTTCCTGTGGGCCCTGTCCCACAGAAGCCGGATGCGCACTGCGCATTGCCGGTGCAGGCAGTGCCGAGCGCGTATCCCGAGACGACGCAGGCGCCGGCGCTGACTGTGTATCCCGACGCGCAGGCGCTCGCAGTGCAGCTGCCGTAGGCGCTGCCGGTCCAAGTCTGGCTCGCTGCGGTCGCGTTGGCGAGCGAGCAGCTCCGCGTGTTGCTCGCACACGCGCCGGACTCGATGTGGTAGGTGCTGTTGCAACTCACGACGCTGCAGGTCCCCCAACTCCCCGAGGCGTAGGTCTGGCTGCCCGTGCCGTTGGCGATGCTGCAACTCCGTGTATCGCTCACGCAGGCGCCAGACTCGATGTGGTAGGAGGCAGTGCAGGCGGTCGCCGTGCAGGTCCCGTAGGAGCTGGTGCCGCTGTTCCAGGTCTGGGTTGCTGCGGTCGCGTTGGCGAGCGAGCAGGGGATGACATTCGCGTCGCAGGCGTTGCCGTTCGCGTGGAAGCCGCTGTTGCAGGCGGTCAGCGTGCAGAGGCCGTAGGAACTGCCATTCCATGTCTCCGTACCGCTGCCATTGTTGATGCTGCATGCCACAACGTTGCTGGCGCAGACGCCACCTTGGGCGTGGTAGGCGGAGCCGCAGGTGCAGCTGTTGTTGCAGGCGTCGCCGTTGCTGGTGTTGCCATCGTCGCAGAACTCGGTCGCATCCAAGACGCCGTCGGTGCAGAAGTCGGTCTCGCCCGCAGCGGTCTGGCAGGTGGCGTTGCAGACAGTGCAGGAGACATCGCCATAGGCACACTGCTCGGTGACCGTGTTTCCATCGTCGCAGGTCTCGCCTGAACCGACGACCCCGTTGCCGCAACCGCCGACGCAGCTGTTTGCGACGAGTGCGTAGCCGGCGCTGCAGGCGCTGATGGTACAAACCCCGTATCCTGTGCCCGTCCAGCTCTCGCTCGCTGCGGTCGCGTTGGCCGCACTGCAGCTCCGCGTGTCGCTGACGCAGGCGCCGGACTCAATGTGGTAGGTCGCGTTGCAACTTGCAGGCGCGCAGGTTCCATAGCCGCTGCCCGTCCATGTCTGGCTGCCTGTGCCGTTCGTGATGCTGCACGAGCGGGTGTTGCTCACGCAGGCGCCGGACTCAATGTGGTAGGTCGTGTTGCAACTTGCAGGCGCGCAGGTTCCATAGCCGCTGCCCGTCCAGCTCTGGCTGCCCGTGCCGTTG
>CAIQPA010000074.1 GCA_903873545.1 uncultured delta proteobacterium | reverse complement strand
CTTGGGCCGGCGCGGCGACGGGTGCGGGGGGCGCGGCGGGCGGGGGCGTGTAGCCGCCGACACCCATGGCGCTGAGCGAGGGGAGTTGGCCCGCGGGTGCGGGCGGGGGCTGCGGAACGAGGGTGGGCGCGGGACGGGCCGCGGGGGGCGGAGGAACCGGAGCGGGTCGCACTGCCACGGGGTTTGCGAGGCCGCGGGCGCGCTGCAGGAGGGTCTCGAGTGCAGGCGTGGCGTAGTTGGGGTGGAGGCGCGCGTTGGGATCGACCAGCATGGCCTGGACGAAGGCGTTGACCGCGTCGCTCTCTGCGCCGGAGGCGGAGTACCGGACCACACCATCGAGTAGGTAGAGGTCGGCAGCGGCGCGGGAGCGGAGACCACTCTGCCGGATGATGGCGACGCCCTGCTGCAGGAACCCGATGGAGGCGTTGAAGTCGAAGTTGTCGTAGGCGGCCGCGGCGGCGTTGAGGATCTGGATCACCTGGCCGTCTGCGGCGGCGAGCGCTGCCGGCGGGGCCTGCTGGGCGCGTGCGGGGGTTACCGCAGCGCAACAGAGTCCCAAGGCCAAGAGAGCGACAGAGAGTCGGAGTTTGGTCATCGTGCTGGAACCTGCTTTGGGCGACTAGCGCTTGAGGATGTGGAATTCGACGCGGCGATTGGCAGTTCTGCCGTCGGCGGTCGCGTTGTCTTGGAGCGGATTGGTCTCGCCGAAGCCCTGCGCTTCGAAGCGTGAGAGGTCGACGCCGGCCTGGACGAGGTAGGCGCGGACCGACTCAGCGCGCGACTGGCTGAGCTGGAGGTTGTGTGCGTCGCGGCCGCGGTCGTCGGTGTGGCCCTCGATGCGGATCTGCATCTCGGGGTAGCGCATCATGATGCCGGCGACGGCGTCGAGCACCTGGAAGGAGACAGCGCCGGTGATGCGGGCGGAGTCGGTGGCGAAGTTGATCTGCTGCTTGATCTCAATCTGCTCGGCTGTGACGCGGACGAGGGCCTTGGACTCCTCGGGGCAGCCGTCGGTGTCTTCGTCGCCGTCGAAGTCCTCGGGCTCATCCATGCAGGCGTCGGTGGCGTCGGGAATGGTGTCCTGGTCGTTGTCGAGCTCGGGGCAGCCGTCGAAGTCTTCGAACCCGTCGGTGTCCTCGGGGACCATGGGGCAGCGGTCGGCCTGGTCGGTGACGCCATCCTGGTCGTTGTCGAGCTCGGGGCAGCCGTCGGTATCTTCGAAGGTGTCGCGGTCTTCCGGCTGTTCGGGGCAGCGGTCGATGGCGTCATTGATGGTGTCGCCATCGCGGTCGTCGGAGCAGGCGTCGCCGATGCCGTTGAGGTCGGTGTCGCGCTGGTCGTTGTTGGCGACAGCGGGGCAGTTGTCGGGCTGGTTGGGGATGCCGTCGCCGTCCATGTCGGGGTCGCATGCGTCGCCGAACTTGTCGGCGTCGAGGTCGCGCTGGTCGGGGTTGGGCACGGTGGGGCAGTTGTCGACGTTGTCGTTGATGCCGTCGCCGTCGGAGTCTTTGTTCGGATTGAAGCACTCGGGGCGGGGGTCGAGGGCCTCCTGCAGTTCGCTGAGGCTCTCCTTGGCGATGGCCATGTGGCGCTCGGCGTCGAGCACCTTGCCGCGCTGCATCTCGTGCTTGGTGAAGGCGAGGTGGGTCTCGAAGGTGGCGAGGGGCTCCTCGATGCGGCAGCGGAGTGCCGGCTCATGGAGTCGGCGGGCCTCGCTGGTTCCGACCTCGCTGAAGCGCCGGAGTTCGTCGCTGGTTGCACAGCCCGTGGCGGAGAGGAGGAGGAGCGCAGCCGCGAGGGCGCGCAGGAGGGAGGCGAAGCGGTTAAGGCAGAGCACGGACTGGCTCCGTCGCAGGGGTGGTGACGGCGTCGCGCTTGGTGCGGGCCACGGCGCGCTTGGCAAAGTCGGCGGCAAGGTCGGAGTACTCTCGCGCCTTCTGGAAGTCGGAGTAGGCCCACTCTTCGCGGGCCTTGGCGAGGTACTCACGGGCCATGGTGAACTCGTACATGGCGAACCGCTCGGAGCCGGCGGCGCGTGCGAACTCGACGAGGTCACGGGCATGGAGCATGGGGCCGGTGGAGGCGATGGGGCCGCAGCCGCCGAGGAGCAGGAGCAGCAGCGCGAGGCTGCACCATGGCTGCCCACGCCTTGCTGTCGGAGCCTGCGGCCGACCGGCAGCCGGCTCGGGATGAATGGTTCGGCTCATGGGCTCCCTTCCGTGACGTCGAATGGAGAAAGGGCTGCGACCAGATGGTCACGGCACCAATGCGGAGCGTACAGAAGCGGCAAAACGGGTGTCAAGGCAAAGGACACATGGGCGGGGTGGGATTCGAAGTGAGATGGGCAGCGTTCGATTCGAGGTGACATGGGCAATCTGAATCGGGTAGACGCGGGCATCATGACGCATGGGACCCAGCGGTGCTTTCAGTGTGGCGCGGTGACGACGGCGACGGCTCGCTGTCGCTGCTGTGGCGCCTGCCTGTCGGTGCAGTCGGACGAGTCGCGCTGGCTGTCGCGAGGCGACCATCTGGTTGTGACGCTGGGAGAGGCCGCGCCGCCACGGCGGCGGTCGAGTGCGACGCTGATGACCGGGTCGAGCGGTTCGATGCAGGCGATGGCGAGCGGAACGATGCAGGAGCTCTCGGGCCCGAGCCTCGCTAGCCTCGATGCGCTGCTAGAAGAGACTGCGCCTGTTTCTGTCACGGCGGCCTTCGCGCCGGTGAAGGGGCCGGTGAAGCCGCCGGAGCAGGCGACGATGCCGATTGGTACGCAGGAGCGCCCTGCCCTGTCGGCGCTGACGGTTCAGTTGAGCGAGCGGCTGTTGCAGGAGCCGCGTCGCAGGGTCTGGCTCGGCCTGGATACCGACGGCGAGCGGTACAGGGTGGAGGAGCGGGTGGCGCAGGAGCGCGAGCAGCCGAGTGCGTTTGAGCAGCAGCTGCGGGATGTGGTGCTGACGCCGGTCGGTTCGACGCGTCACGGTGACCACGACCTGCTCGTCTTCCGCGAGCAGCGTGGCGAGACGCTCCGGGCGCGTCGTTCGACGGAGACGGACGAGGTGGAGCCGCTGCTGCTTCTGCGCTGGCTTCGCCCTGTGGCGCTGGCGATGGCGCGGGTAAATGCCTTTGGGTATGCGCTGACGGGGCTCTCGAGCGAGATGGTGCTGTTCTTGGATGAGAGCGGCGAGGTGGCGTTCGATGGTGTCGGGTTTCTGACGCCGCTCCACGAGCCGGCCTCGGTAGCCTGCATGATGGCTGGTTACAGTGCGCCGGAGCTGTACGAGGGGGACTTCTATCGGCGCGTCTCGGCACGGTCGGATGTCTACGGGTTTGCCATGCTGGCCTACGAGGTGGTCACGGGGCGGACTCCGCCCTCGTGTGCCGAGTCTGGCTACCATCCGATGATCTGGCCGCGTGACGCGGAGCCCGGTTTTCCGCTTGGGCTGGGGCGGTTCTTCGCGGCCTGCGCGGCCTACGATCCTGCGGAGCGGCCGCGCTCGGTGGAGGAGGCGCTGGAGCTGTTGGAGGAGTGCGTGGAGGCGGTCTCGATGGAGGAGCCTGCGCGGGAGTTCTGCCGGCTGACGGCGGCCTGCGAGACCCACCCCGGGATCACGAAGCGGCTGCGCCAACCTGTGAACCAAGATGCGGTGTTTTGCGCGGTCGACGCGGCTCGCAGCGCGGTGCTGCTCTGCGTTTCGGACGGCGTCTCGACCTCGAGTTTCGGCAGCGGCGAGATTGCGTCGGCGATGGTGGTTCGGCGGGCGCGTGAGGTGTGGAGCCGGTACCAGGCGGATGAGGGGAGCTGGGATTGGCAGCGGATCTCGATGGAGCTCAAGCGGGCGGTGCAGACCGCAAATGCAGACGTGGTGGGCTATGTGGACGAGCGGTTCTCGCCCTTCCGCGGCGAGCCGCAGGAGGTGATGGCAGCGACCTGTGTGCTGGCCTTTGTACTCCAGAGCGATGCGCTTGTGGTCTCCATCGGCGATAGCCGGAGCTATCTCTTCCGACAGGGCTTCCTGGAGCGGATCGGGCGGGACCATAACCTGATGACGTTGAGCGTAGCCGACGGCATGCCGGCGCATCTGGCCGCGACGCTGCCGCAGGGCGGAACGCTGGCGCGGTGCGTGGGGACCTTCGACCTCGATGAGGATGGCCACCTGGTACCGGCGCACCTGGCGCTCGACAGTTACCTCGTGCATCTGCGGCTCGACGACAGGCTGCTGCTCTGCACGGACGGCGTGACCGACTACCTCGGCGACAGCGACCGGGCAGCGGAGGCGGCCCTCACCCAGCTGCTGCTGCGCGAGCCTACGCCTGAACTGGTCTGTCTCGACATCCTGACGGCCGCCAATCGGGGCGGCGGCGGCGACAACATCGGCGTCGCGGTCTGCGTGGTGGGCTCCGACTACATCACAGCGGCGGAGCGGAGTGCGTCGGGGAACCACTCGGCCTACGAGCAGGGTGGCGGCGGCCACTAGGGCGACGACCTGCCGTTTTCTTGGTTGGCTGGCGGCTGGCGGCTACCGCGTAGGGGTCTTACCCCTCGAGGAGCCCCGATGCGCACCGAAGTCGAAGAACGCCGCAGAGTCCGGAGCAGCCAGGCACGCACCGCTGCGAGCCACCTGCTTGAGCGCATCGCGGCAACCCACGCGCTCGCCTCGCTTGCGCTCTGCGACGAGCAGGGGCTGGTGGTGGTGGGGACAGGGAACAGCGAGATGTCGGAGGTGTTGGCGGCCTACGCGCCACTGCTGACACGGACGCTCGATGCCGTCTCGCGTGCACGGCTGCTCGACAGCGTCTCCGAGCAGCTCCCGGGGCTGCAGATGGACCGCGTGAGCGTCCGCCCCTTCACGCTCGAAGAGGAGCAGCTGTTTGTGGTGGCGGTTGGCGACCTGGGCGCAGGCAAGGACGTGGCTGTCTGCCGCGCATTGACGGGCTGCATCCGGATTCTGAGCGAGCGCCAGGGCTGAGCCTTCGGCGACCGGCCCGT
>CAIQPA010000073.1 GCA_903873545.1 uncultured delta proteobacterium | reverse complement strand
GGGCTCTCCTGGTCGGTCGAAGAGAGCGACCGGCTTGCCGCGATCATGGCACCCGCGCAGGCCGCCGTTGCCTCGCTCCGCAACGAGGCGCTGGCGACGGGCTACCCCTTCGGCCTCGCGGTTCCGCCGGAGGACAGCTTCCTCGCCGAGCTCGTTTCGCTGCAGGTCTTTTTGCAGAATCAGGCCATCTCCCGCGCGGTGGGCGAGGCCGATCCTGCGGCGATCGCGCCGGCGCTGGCCGAGGTCGCAGGGAGCGCAGCCACGGTGGATGCCGACAGCGGGCTGGTCACTGCTGCCCTGCTTCGTGCGGCCGGCCGCGACGAGGCCTTCCGTTACGGCCCCGATGCCTCCTTCGAGAACCAGGCGGCCATCGACGCCATCGCCAGCATCGACTTTGCAGCCTACCCCTACACCGCCATCCTGGTGCCGGGTCAGGGCCCGACCGACGACACCACCGCGCTCAACCCGGCCGGCATCAACCGGATCAACACAGCAGTTGCTCGCTGGCGCGCAGGCCTCGCACCGCTGCTGCTCGTCTCGGGCGGCCATGTGCACCCCGACAAGACCCCCTTCTGCGAGGCCATCGAGATGCGCCGCTACCTCATCGACGAGCTCGGCATCCCGGCCTCGGCCATCGTCGTTGACCCCTACGCCCGCCACACCACGACCAACCTCCGCAACGCAGCCCGCATCCTGAAGGGCGTGGGCGTGCCGATGGACCGGCCCATCCTGGTCACCTCCGACCTCCTTCAGCTCGCCGGCATCGTCTTCGGGCTCGCTCCACGCTGCGAAGAGGAGCTGGGCTTTGTTCCCTGGCAGTCGCTTGCGCGGCTCAACACCACCGATGCCTGCGCGGTGCTCACGCCCGACTCACAGCGGCTCGACCGGCGCGACAGCCTCGACCCCTAGTCAGCGGGCTGCTGTCAGCCGGCGCTCCCGAAGCCACGATGCAAAGACCGCCCCGAGGAGGATGAGCGCGATGGTGGTGAGCGAGAGCCAGATGGGGACCTTGATCCACTCGATGGCCACCATCTTCACGCCGACGAAGACAAGCACGAGCGAGAGGCCGACCTTGAGGTAGTGGAACTTCTGCACCACGCCCGCGAGCAGGAAGTAGAGCGAGCGGAGGCCGAGAATGGCGAAGATGTTCGAGGTGAAGACGATGAAGGGGTCGCGGGTCACGGCGAAGATGGCCGGGATGGAGTCGACGGCGAAGATGAGGTCGGTGACCTCGACGGAGACAAGCGCGAGCATCATCGGTGTGGCGAAGGTGCGGCCATCGATGCGCGTCGTGAAGCGGTCGCCGTCGAAGGTGGAGGTGACCGGCATGAGCTTGCGCATGGCACGGATGACGAAGTTCTGCTCCGGATCCATCGTCGTCTCCTTCTGGATCAGGAGCTTGAAGCCGGTCGCGATGAGGATGGCGCCGAAGACATAGATGGCCCAGTGGAACCGCTCGAGGAAGGCTGCGCCGGCGAAGATGAAGATGGCCCGCATCACAAGCGCGCCGAAGACACCCCAGAAGAGCACCCGGTGCTGGTACTTGGTGGGGATGGCAAAGGCGGCGAAGATGAGGACGAAGACGAAGATGTTGTCGACCGCCAGCGCCTTCTCGATGAGATAGCCCGCGCCGAACTCCATGCCCCGCTCGGGGCCGAACTGCCAGGCGACGAGGCCGCCGAAGATGGCGGCAAGAATGACCCAGACAAGGCTCCAGCCGGCGGCCTCCTTCATGGAGACCTCGTGCGCCTCTTTGTGGAAGAGGCCAAGGTCGAGGGCGAGCATGGCGGTGACAAAGGCGATGAAGCCTGCCCAGAGGGCGGGGGAACCGATGGAGTCGATGGGCACGAAAGTCTCCGAGAGAGGGGGCTTGGGTGTCGGCTTCAGGGGTTACAGCGTCGAGCGCCTGTGGACCTGTGCGGGATGCAACGCGCCGGCGAAGCAAGTTGTTCCGCAGCTGCAGCGGTTTGTTGGGAATCTGCATCCGCTTCGCCCGCATCCCGCCGCGCTGGCTCGCCGCGCCCTGAGGCGGCGCCGGCATCACAGGTGTCGCATATTGCACAATCGATTGTCGCCATCTGCCGAATCGTCTGCTACCTGAGGCGCAGTCATCCGCTCGGAGCCACCCCGATGTCTCTCGTCGACAGCCGTTCGATGCTCGTCCGATTCTCCCTCCTCGCGCTCCTC
>CAIQPA010000072.1 GCA_903873545.1 uncultured delta proteobacterium | reverse complement strand
CTCGTGGCGGCCAAGCTGGGCCTCCGCGAAGGGGCTTCTCCTTGACCCGGGTCGCCGTCCTCGGCGCGACGGGATATGGAGGCGGTGAGCTGCTCCGCTTCCTCCTGCCCCGCGAAGATGTGCAGGTGGCACATGCCACCAGCCGCACGCGGGCCGGGCAGCTGATCGGCACGGTGCACCGCAACTTTGAGGAGCTGTCGGAGCTCCGCTTCAGCGACCCTTCGACGGAGCAGCTGCTCGAGGAGTCCGACCTCATTTTTGGCGCGATGCCGCACGGCGAATCGGTGAAGGCGCTCGAGCCCTTCATCCGGGCCGGCAAGCGGGTCATCGACCTGTCTGCTGACTACCGGCTCAAGAGCCCCGACGACTATGCCCGCTGGTATCACCGGCCGCATGAGGCCTCGGACCTGCTCGCAGGCGCTGTCTATGGGCTGCCGGAGCTCAACCGCGAGGCGATCGCAACGGCGAAGCTGGTGGCCTGCCCGGGCTGTTTTGCGACCGCCATCGAGCTGGCGCTGCTGCCGGCCGCGCGCGCAGGCTGGCTCACGGGCCGCATCGATGTGACTGCGATGACCGGCTCGTCGGGCTCAGGCATGACACCCGCAGAGGGTACCCACCACCCGCTCCGCGACGGCAACCTGCGGGCCTACAAGGTGCTGGAGCACCAACACGAGCCCGAGATTCTGCAGACGCTGCGCGAGGCGGGCGGCAGCCCCACGGCGCTCGCCTTTACTCCCATCTCGGCGCCGCTCGTCCGAGGCATCCTGGCGGTGGTGCAGACCGACCTGCCCGAGGGCGTGACCGAGGCCGAGGTCGAAGCGGCCTTCCGCGACGGTTACGCGACGGCGCCCTTCATCAAGCTGATCCGCGGCCGCGAGCCGCAGCTCACGCCCATCGTGACCACCAACTTTGTGGAGGTACGGGCTCGCCGCACGCCGCAGGGTCGCCTCCATGTGACCACCGCCATCGACAACCTCGTGAAGGGGGCCTCAGGCCAGGCGGTACAGTGCATGAACCTGATGCTCGGACTCCCCGAGACCACCGGACTCTCACAGCCGGGCTTCTGGCCCTAACTTGAGGAGCAACCTCACAGCATGACGCAGCCTCTCCCCCACTTCCTCTCGCCCACCTCGCTGTCGCTCGACGCGACGCAGGAGCTCTTTGAGCGGGCGCTCGACCTCAAGAAGCGGCCCATCCGGACCGACCTCGCCGGCCAGTCGGCGGGCCTCGTCTTCTTCAACCCGTCGCTCCGCACCCGCACCAGCATGGACATCTCGATGTACCAGCTTGGCGGTCACGCGGTGACGCTCGATGTGGGCGTGGGCACCTGGAAGCTGGAGCACCGCGAAGGGCGGGTGATGGATGGCGACGCGGCGGAGCATGTGAAGGAGGCGGCAAAGGTGCTGTCGCGCTACGTGCAGGCGCTCGGCATCCGCTCCTTCCCCGAGCGGCGGAGCTGGGGCGAAGACCGGATGGACCCCATCCTGTCGGCCTTCGCGAAGTGGGCCGATGTGCCCATCATCAACCTTGAGTCGTCGCTCTACCACCCCTGCCAGAGCCTGGCCGACCTGCTGACGATTCAGGAGCG